>JAZRCC010000115.1:0-2186 GCA_045635405.1 Alistipes sp. | reverse complement strand
GGAGATGCAGTTCTTCGTACAACCGGGCACCGAGATGGAGTGGTGGAACGAGTGGAAAAACACCCGTATGGCTTGGCACCGTGCTTTGGGCTTCGGCGATGATATGTACCGCTTCCACGACCACGATAAGTTGGCTCACTATGCAAACGCAGCAACCGATATCGAGTTTAACTTCCCATTCGGCTTTAAGGAGGTTGAGGGTATCCACTCGCGTACCGACTTCGATTTGGGTCGCCATCAGGAGTACTCGGGCAAGAAGATTCAATACTTCGATCCAGAGCGTGGCGAGAACTATGTTCCGTATGTTGTCGAGACCTCTATCGGTGTTGACCGTATGTTCTTGCAGATTATGTCGGCAGCATATTGCGAGGAGAAGCTCGAAAATGGCGAGGAGCGTGTAGTATTGCGTATCCCTGCTTGCCTTGCACCTACGAAAGTTGCCGTTATGCCGTTGGTTAAGAAGGACGGTCTTCCAGAGTTGGCTCGCCAGATTATCGACGATTTGAAGTTCGACTTCAATGTCGCTTACGACGAGAAGGACTCTATCGGCAAGCGTTATCGCCGTCAGGATGCCGTAGGTACTCCATTCTGTATTACGGTCGATCACCAATCGTTGGAGGATGGCACCGTTACGGTACGTCATCGTGACTCGATGCAGCAGGAGCGTGTGGCTATCGCCGATGTATATGCAATGGTTGATCGTGCAACATCGTTCAGCCACCTCTTCAAGAAGTTGAAGGCATAAGCGGATGGGGCGTATCTTGGCAATAGACTACGGCACACGTCGTTGCGGTTTGGCGGTGAGCGACCCGTTGCAGATTATCGCAACGGCACTCGCAACGGTCGAAACACGACAGTTGGAGGCGTACGTTATGCAATATTGTCAGGAGAATGACGTTTCTACAATAGTTGTCGGCAAACCGTTGCAGATGAGTGGCGATGCGTCGGAGACTATGCGGTTTATCGAGCCGTTGGTCGGACGTCTGCGTCACGCCCACCCGACAAAAGAGGTCGTCTTGTACGACGAACGCTACACCTCGGTGTTGGCACAGCGTACAATCCGCGAGAGCGGTATCGGCAAGATGGCTCGCCGCGATAAGGCGTTGGTCGATAGGGTTGCCGCAACGATTATTTTGCAATCCTATATGGAGGCAGTAAAGTGATGTGTAATGAACTAAAATTAGAGTAATGATTTATCCGATAGTTATCTACGGCTCGCAGGTGTTGCGAAATCAGTCACAACCTATTGATGCCGATTATCCCGATTTGAAGAAGTTGCTCGACGATATGTGGCTCACTCTCGGCGAGGCGAGCGGCGTGGGTCTTGCAGCACCGCAAATCGGCAAAAATATCCGTCTGTTTATTGTCGATTGTACCCCTTGGGCAGAGGAGGATCCTGCGCTTGCCGACTTCAAGAGGGTATTTATCAATGCCGAAATCTATGAGCATAGCGAGGAGACATCACTCTTCGAGGAGGGTTGTCTGTCGTTGCCTGGCATCCACGAAAATGTGAGCCGCCCCGTGAAGATTCGTATGCGTTACCTCGACGAGAATTTCCAACCTCACGACGAGGAGTTCGAGGGCTATCCCGCACGCGTTATCCAACACGAGTACGACCACCTCGAAGGTAAGGTCTTTACCGACCGCCTCTCGCCACTGCGTCGTACACTGCTCAAAAGCAAGGTGCTCAATCTGGCAAAGGGCAAGTACCGCTGCTCGTATAAGACAAAATAGCACGAACGGCATAACCGATTGGTTGATATAAAGGGCGTCGCAAGACGCTCTTTTTTGTTGGTAGGAGGATAAGGAGTTTAAGGAAATTAAGGAAATTAAGGAAATTAAGGAAACATCCCTATCCTCCCTAAATTCTCTAAATTCCCTTACTTGACCCTATTATTGCTCCCGCAGGGCGACCGCCGCAACCGAAGGGCAAAGCCCGCAGGTCGATGAAGATTGGGGAATTGCCTCAATCTTCATCAATCTCACCCACAGACGGTCTTGAAAACGGTTGGGATTGACTCACGATGTTCGTCCATCCCTTGTACTCCTTAATTTGCAAGAGGAAAAATTAGAAGCACGGCATTGTGTGGAGCGAAGCGACAAAGCCTCCCTTATTAAGGGAGGTTTGGAGGGATGGTAAACACCGCACTCCGCAAAAGAGTTTTTGCAAAGGAGCCATTACTTGC
>JAZRCC010000114.1:0-8155 GCA_045635405.1 Alistipes sp. | reverse complement strand
CAGAGCAGCCGAGATATCCGATGGCACGAGTTTGTATTGGGCCATCACGTCGGGTTTGAGCCATATACGCATCGAGTAGTCGGCACCACGCACCTCGATATCGCCGACACCCGCAATACGCGAGATTTCGGGCACGAGGTTAATCTTGATGTAGTTTACGATAAACGTACGGTCGTAGGTGCCGTTAGGACTATAAATAGCAATCTGCTCCAAGATGTTGGTCTGACGCTTTTTCACCGTAACACCCAACTCGGTAACCTCCGATGGGAGTTGTCGTGTGGCACGCGATACGCAGTTCTGTACATTGACCGCTGCCATATCGGGGTTGGTACCCTGCTTGAAGAATACACGCACGTTGGCACTACCGTTGTTGGTTGCGGTCGAGGTCATATAGGTCATATTCTCGACACCGTTGATAGCCTCCTCCAACGGCACGATAACACTCTTCTGCACGGTCTCGGCACTTGCACCCGTATAGGTTGCCGATACGTTGATTGTAGGAGGTGCGATATTCGGATATCGCTCGATTGGAAGTGCTGCCAAGCCGATAAGACCTCCCAGCACGATGACAATCGATATTACCGACGAAAGAACGGGTCTTTCGATAAAGGTTCTAATATTCATTGCGGGGCGTTTTACTCGTTTTTGACTACACTCTTGATGCGGATAGGCTCGCTGTCACGCAGCAGACCGACACCCTCGACAACGATTGTATCGCCTGCGATAAGTCCCGACTCGACAACATACTCTTTGCCGTTCGAGATGTTGAATACGCCGACGATTTTCGATACCGCCTTGCCATCCTTAACCATAAAGACATAGACCTTGTCCTGAATCTCGTAGGTTGCCGATTGTGGAATTACGATACAACCCTCCGCCTTGTGTGGCAAAATCACGTTACCCGAGCCACCCGACAAGAGCAGACGGCGAGCGTTAGGGAACTTGGCACGAACGGTTACGGCACCCGTAGTTGGGTCGATGACACCGCTTATCGCCTCGATACGACCCTTCTCCTTGTAGATGGTACCATCCGAGAGCTCCAACTCAATCGATGGCATCGCTTGCAGAGCAGCCTCCAAAGAGCCGTGTTCACGAGTGAGCGACAATACTTGACTCTCGGTCATCGAGAAATATACGAACATATCGGAGTTGTCCGACACGGTGGTCATCGGGGTCTGGTCCGAAGGGCTTACCAATGTACCAACACGGAATGGGAGCGTGCCGACAATACCATCGGCTGGGCTCTTTACGAGCGTGTAGGAGAGGTTGTTGCGAGCATTCACCTCGTTGGCTTTTGCCTGTGCGAGTTGAGCCTTTTGGCTGGCAAGCGTTGTGCGAGCCATACTCAAATCGAACTCGGAGATGATATTCTGCTTGAAGAGTTGCTCCTTGCTGTCGGTGGTCAGCTGTGCTGCATCTACGGCTGCCTGTGCCACATCGACATTTGCGATTGCGGTCTGCAATGCTGCCTCGTAAGGGACTTGGTCGATTACGAAGAGTGTCTGACCACGCTTAACAATCGAGCCCTCCTTAACGTGGATATCGGTGATATAGCCCTGCACCTTTGGGCGGATGTCGATATCCTGCTTACCACGAATGGTGGCAGAGAACGAGGAGGTCAATTTGCGAGAGGTTGGCTCCAAAACCATCACGTCGTACTCGCGACTGCGACGAGTTGTCTTCTCCTCCTTGCAACCTGCTGCCATCGCGAGTGTCAGCAGTGCCAGAATTACTCCGAAAAGTTGATTTTTTGTCATAGTTTTTATAATTTTTTTATCGTTTTGTTATTCGCCCTTTGGAGAAAATATTTACCCTTTGGGTAAATTCGTGCAAATATACCCTTTTTGGCACAAAGAAGTGTAACTTTTGCGGATAAAAAATGCGAAACGGAAACATTTAGGGGTGAACCGACACTTGTGCAACAAAATAGAGGGACTCTGTTGCAAAAGTCCCTCTATCGTTATGCTCTTCGACTACTCCTATTTTTCGTATCCGTCGGCCGGTGCTTTCCACATCAGAAGAAAGACCGCAGCACCAATCAGCGCAACAGCAATCATCCCGACAAAGACGTAGTTCCAGCCCATCAAATCGACCAAAACACCTACGCCAAGACCCGAAACAAATACGCTCAAATAACCGAAAATACCGGTCAGTCCGTTGGCGGTTGCCGCAGCACGCTTCGTAGCCTGATTTGCTGCTGCAATACCAATCAACGCCTGTGGGCCATAGATGCAGAAGCCCGCCATAGCGAGGGTGCAGATAAGTACCATCGGGTGGATATCGTTAGGTAGCAGATAGAACGCCGTCATAAAGAGTGCCGTTCCGACCATACATAACAGACAGGTGCGGTGTGCTCGACCACCAAAGAAACGGTCAGTAGCCCAACCAGCGACCAACATACCGATAATGCCGAAAATCTCGAATATCGCCACTGTGATACCTGCATAAGCATACGACATTTCGCGAGCCTCGACCAGAAATTTCGGGCCCCAATCGAGTACCGAGAAACGCACGACATAGACGAAGAAGTTGGCAAATGCCAAAATCCATATCAGCGGGTTGCCATAGACCTTGCGACGCACAAATTGGCGATGCTCCTCGCTGCTCTCCTCGCAGCTCTTCGGCTCGGCATTGGTGTTGCCCAATTCGGGCAGACCAACCGATTTAGGGGTGTCACGCAGTGCCCAGAAGAGCCCCACGGCACCCAAGAGTGCCATCAACGCCGGCAGGAAGAAGCACCACTGCCAAGCACCCACATTCATCGAGCGGGCAACGATATTCTGCAACGCCTTTGCTTGTGGCAATGGGAGTTGTGTGGCTGCGGCAATCTCCTCGGTCGAAATATTCTTGTTGGCTACGACCAACGACTTTACGGCATTGAAAGCGTTCTCGTCGAATGTGTACTCGACGTGTACGCTTGCGCCATCCTCGTATGTCGGTTTGTAGCGGTAGTCGGCATATACAACAATTGCACCCTGAATCTTGTCGTCGATTTCGATTTTGGTGACTTTGTCGATATGCTGGTCCGACTTGCGGATATCCTCTTTGAGGTTGTTGGCGATGTAGTTGTGGGTAATCTTATTAACCTCGGTGCGGTCGAGGCTGACATCCGTACCCATAGTGCTCATCACGAAGCCGCAGAGCAGAGCCAACAGACCTGCACCAATCGAGTGCGAGGTGTTCCAAATCGACATCTTTGTCGCCAACTCATAAGGTGGCACCCAATGCGTCAGCAGTCGGGCACAAGGCGGAAAACCGCTGCCCTGGAAGATGTTGTTCGCCACCAACAGCACACCGAACACTATCACAAGCGTGTGAGGTGCAACGCCAATCTCGATGCCGAGAATTGCAGGGGCAAAGCCGAAAGCAAGGCTTGCAAGGCTGCACAACAGCAGTCCGAGCGACATATGGTAGCGGGCATTGGAGCGGTCGGCAATAATGCCGTTCACAAAGCGTGAGAGTCCGTAAACGAGTCCTACGATGGCGAGGATGATACCGAAACTCGTATTTGAGATAGAGTACTCGGCAGCCAAACCCGGCATTGCGAACGAGAAGTTTTTGCGGACAAAGTAGAAGAGGGCATAGCCCAACATTGTGGCGATGATTGTACGCCACTGCCAATACTTAAAGCGTGAGCTCTGTTCGTTAGTCATACCTCTCAAATATGTTAGCGGTGAGCCTCTGCGATAAGTTCGCCCAACACCTTAATGCTGTCGCAAATCAGATGTGGCTGCTTTGGTGCTGCATCGGCAACTTCGAGGGTTGTCTCGCCCGAGAGTACCAACACACCGAAAGCATCGGCACGGTGAGCCATCTCGATATCGGTGTAGATGCGGTCACCAACCATCGCAACCTCGTCGGGTTGCAAACCATAGCGAGCGAGAATTCCCGACAACATATTTGGGTCGGGTTTGCCCAGCGTGATGTGAGGTTTGCGACCCGTAGCCTGATTCAAACAGGCACAGATTGAGCCACAATCGACCAATACGGTAGGTTGGTCGGTAGGGCATACATAGTCGGGGTTTGTTGCAATGTATGGCACATCCTGCGTAATCCACCACGCGGCACGACACAACTTTGCGTATGTGAGGGTCTTGTCGAACGCAACGATAAGCACATCGGGACGGTCGTCTGCCGAGTCGGTAGCCATCTCGAAGCCCGCCTCCTCGAACTGCTGAATCATCGACGGAGTGCCGACGCAGTAGAGACGTTTTGCCTCGGGGTAGTGTGTCTTGACATAGTCGATAGTTGCCACAGCGGTCGAGTACATCTCTTCGCGTGTCGCCTCGATACCCAGACGCTCCAACTTTGCCAAGTAGTCGGCAATGCTCGACGATGGGTTGTTGGTCAGGAACGAGTAGTGGATACCCCCGTCACGCAACCCTTGCAAAAATGGTTTCGTAAAGTCGAAGAGTGTCGCACCCATATATATAGTGCCATCCATATCGAGAGCAACGTGCTTGATACGACGCAGACGCTCCATAAGCTCTTCGTGTGAGTAAATCGAACGGTAACGGTTAAATTCAGCCATTTTTATATCAGTTTTAGGTTATAAACTTACTATGCAGAGTGTGTAATACACGCTCCAAAAATCTTTGTAAAGATAGTAAACATTTTCTTTTATAACAAGCAATCTTTTCATATCTCACAAAAAAGAGAGATTGCCCAACTTTTTCAAGCAGGGCAATCTCCAATTGCAATATGGTTTGATGCGATTAGCGAACCTTAAATTCAGGGTCTGCCTTCATTGGGATAGGCATTGCTGCATAGTCGCCACGCTCGAACTTCTCGCGAACAGCCTTGAAGGCGTTGATTGTGTACTCTACGTCCTCCATCGTGTGGGCTGCCGTAGGGATAACACGCAAGATAATCTCGCCCTTTGGAATTACAGGGTAGATTACAATCGAGCAGAATACGCCATAGTTCTCACGCAAATCGACGATAAGGTTTGTACCCTCCTCGTTACCGCCCTTCATATAGACAGGGGTTACAGGCGACTGCGTTACACCGATTTCGAAACCGTTCTCCTTGAAACCGCTCTGCAAAGCACGGGTAATCTCCCACAACTTCTCCTGATATTCAGGGTGGTTAGGGCTGAGCTCCAAACGCTACAACGCACCGATAACCATTGGCATTGGCAACGACTTTGCGTAGAGCTGCGAACGCATATTGTAGCGGAAGAGGTTGATAAGCCAACGTGGACCGCTGACAAATGCACCGATACCTGCCATCGACTTTGCGAAGGTGTTGAACAACACATCCACACCCTCGGTTACGCCGAAGTGTGCTGCTGTACCCTGACCACCAGGGCCCATAGTACCGAAGCCGTGAGCATCGTCAACCAACAGACGGAATTTGAAATCTTGTTTAGCCTTTACGATAACGTCCAAGAAACCGAGGTCGCCCTTCATACCGAACACACCCTCGGTGATAACCAACACGCCACCACGCTGCTCATCGGCCAACTCCGATGCGTGAGCGAGTTGCAGACGCAACGACTCCTCGTCGTTGTGCTGATATACGAAACGCTTGCCCTTGTGCATACGCAGACCGTCGATGATGCAGGCGTGACACTCGGCATCGTAAACGACTACGTCGCGAGGTGTAAGCAGACAGTCGATAATCGAAATCATACCCTGATAACCGAAGTTGAGCAAGAAGGCATCCTCCTTGCCAACGAATGCTGCCAACTCACGCTCCAACTGCTCGTGATATTTGGTCTGACCGCTCATCATACGTGCACCCATAGGTGCTGCCATACCGAACTCTGCGGCACCTTCAGCATCAGCCTTGCGTACCTCTGGGTGATTTGCCAATCCGAGGTAGTTGTTCAAACTCCAATTGAGCATCATCTTACCGCGGAAACGCATATGAGGACCAATCTCGCCCTCCAATTTTGGGAATGCAAAGTAGCCGTGTACATTCTGCATATACTGACCGATAGGGCCGCCGGCATTACGTTCAAGACGTTCAAAAATATCTACCATAACTATAAAGTGTTTTGAAAAAATTCGCTATTAATATTGCAAATATAACAAAAAATTCGGTTTGTTGCATAAATCCTATCCAAAAAGATGACATTAGAGCTCCTCTTCGACCTCTACCGCCAACTTTTTGCTGCTCTTGATACCCAACTCGCGGATATTTTCAGCCTTCGAGAGGATGTTGCCACGACCACTCGCCAGCTTTTTATACGCATCATCATAACTCTTCGAGGCACGCTCCAACGACTGACCGACACCCTCCAAATCGCCTACAAAGCCAACCAACTTGTCGTATAGTTTGCCTGTCTCCTCGGCGATGCGGAGTGCATTTTTGGTCTGGCGGTCACGGCTCCAAAGTTGATACATCAACTTCAAAACGGCAAGCAGATGCGTAGGGCTGACCAACACGACGTGCTTGGCATAGGCGTTGTCCCACAACGCTGTATCGGCATTCATCGCAGCGACGTATGCACCCTCGTTTGGCACAAACATCATCACGAAGTCCGCCGCATTAGGGACGTAGCGGTCGTACTGCTTGGCAGCCAACTCCGCAACGTGTTGATTTATCGAACGCAGATGTTCGCCCATAGCCACGGCAGCCTCCTCGCTTGTCTCGGCATTGGCATAGCGTGTGTAGGCTGTCAGCGAGACCTTCGAGTCGATGACTATCGAACGCTCTTCGGGTAGCAGAAAGACCACATCGGGACGCAGACGTTCGCCATTTTCGCCCTTATACTCGGTCTGCACCAGAAACTCCTCGCCCTGACGAAGTCCCGACCGTTCGAGCAGCTGCGTGAGCAACATCTCGCCCCAATCACCCTGAACCTTACCCGAGCCTCGCAGTGCGGTCGTAAGTTCTTTCGCCTCGCGACCGATGTTTTGGTTCAACTCGGCAAGCATTTTCAGGCTCTCTCGCAGCGATTTGACCTCGCTCACCTCGCCCGTATAACAATCGATAACCGCCTTACGCAACCCCTCGATATCGTTTTTGAACGGCACAAGGATTTGCGACAACTGTACGTTATTCGCCTCGTGGAAACTCTTGCTCTTTTCGTCCAAAATCTTCGATGCGACATCGCGGAAGGCGAGCTCTGCCTCACGACGTACCGACTCACGAGCCTCGCTCTCGATGCGTATCTGCTCTTCGAGGCGGGCGATTGTCGTGCGGTGCTCGGCTATGGTGTTGCTCATAGAGCTCTTGTCGAAGTCGTGTTTTGCCCGCTCCTCGGCAAGTTGCTGTTTGAGCATATCACGTTCGTTGATGGTCAATGCCAACTCTTTGGATTGCAATGCAATAGTCGAGCGGCTACGCATCAATACATAGCCTATCAACGAGCCTACGATAATGGCTCCCGCAGCGACGATTATGACAATCAAGAGGTTCATCGCTCGCTATACGAATGGGAGTTTTACAACCTCGGCTTTGAGCAGACGCTCGCGAATTACGATATGAACAATCGAGCCAACCGCCGCATATTGAGTAGCAACGTAACCCAAACCTACACCGACTTTGAGTGTTGGCGACATCGTGCCCGACGTAACGTGTCCGATGATGTTACCCGCCTCGTCGGCAACGTCGTATCCGTGGCGAGGAATACCTCGGTCAATCATCTTAAAGCCTACCAACTTGCGTGATACACCATCACGTTTTTGGGCAGCAAGCACCTCGCGGTCGATAAAATCTTTGCCATCGACAAATTTGGTAATCCAACCCAAACCTGCCTCGATTGGCGAAGTGGTGTCGTCGATATCGTTACCGTAGAGGCAGAAACCCTTTTCGAGGCGGAGTGTATCGCGGGCTCCAAGACCGATGTTTTTCAATCCGAACTCGGCACCTGCTGTCCACAAAGCCTCCCACATACGCTCTGCATCGGCATTGTGCAGATATATCTCGCAACCGCCTGCTCCCGTGTAGCCCGTAATCGAGAGTATGGCATCGCAGCCTGCAACCTCCATCTGACGGAAGGTGTAGTACTCCATCTGCTCGACAGGCTCGTTGCACATCTTCTGCACAACCTTCATTGCCAAAGGGCCCTGTACGGCAAGTTGACAGATGCGGTCGGAGGCATTCTCCAACTCGACGCCTGCCTGCATACCCAACTTCTCGCCCTCGTGGCAGATATGCTCCCAATCCTTATCTACGTTGGCTGCATTTACGCAGAGCATATACT
>JAZRCC010000113.1:0-3890 GCA_045635405.1 Alistipes sp. | reverse complement strand
TCGGAGGATCCACGAGTGATACTCATCAAGTTGGCTGACCGTTTGGAGGTTATGCGTTCGATTGCGATGTTCCCTGCCGAGAAGCAGCAACGCAAGAGTTGGGAGTCGATGAACCTCTACGCACAACTCGCCCATAAGTTGGGACTCTACAAGATAAAGAGCGAGTTGGAGGATTTGTCGTTGTCGGTTTTGGAGCGTGAGGCCTACCAACATATCAGCAATAAATTGCGTGAGAGCGAGAGCCAGCGTATGGACTTTATCGCCCGCTTCATCGAGCCTATCGAACAGCAACTCCGCACGGCGGGTATCCGCTACCACATCAAGAGTCGCACCAAGTCGATATACTCGATATGGAACAAGATGCGTAAGCAGGGTGTCGATTTCGAGGGTGTTTACGACATCTTCGCCATCCGCATCATCATCGATTGCGAGCCGACACTCGAAAAGATGCAGTGCTGGACGGTCTATTCGATTGTGAGCGACATCTATACACCAAACCCCGAACGTATGCGAGATTGGATTACGATTCCCAAGTCGAACGGCTACGAATCGCTCCACACAACGGTTGCAGCGGGCAATGGTCGTTGGGTCGAGATACAGATTCGTACCGAGCGTATGGACTCGGTTGCCGAGTTGGGAATTGCTGCCCATTGGCGATACAAGGGTGTAAATCAGGGTACGAGCGAGCAGTGGTTGCAGCGTCTGCGTGAGTTGATGGACGAGGCTACCGACCACCTTGCCGAGCGATTTGACGCACAACCCGCCTCGAACGAGATATTTGTCTTTACGCCAAATGGCGATATCCGCAAACTCCCCGAGGGTGCTACGCTGCTCGACTTTGCGTTCGATATCCACTCCAACCTCGGCTCGACCTGTGCGGGTGG
The DNA here is from genome assembly GCA_045635405.1 of Alistipes sp. Lineage (GTDB taxonomy): Bacteria > Bacteroidota > Bacteroidia > Bacteroidales > Rikenellaceae > Alistipes. The sequence goes on along the minus strand of JAZRCC010000113.1, from coordinate 3,006 downwards.
CAAGGTCAATGGCCGTACGGTGCCTATCCGCGAGCAGTTGAAGAATGGCGATATCGTCGAGGTCTTTACGCAGAAGAATCAGTCGCCAAAGGCGGATTGGCTCAACGTTGTCGTCACGTCGAAGGCTCGCCAGCGTATCAAGGCGTGTCTGCGTGAGGAGCAGGCGAAAAATGCACGACTCGGACGTGAGGAGTTGGAGCGTAAACTCAAAAATTGGAAGATGCAACGCTCGTTCGACGAGGTAGTTGCCTATCTGTGCAAGTACTACAAACAGCGTCGTGGCACGCAGATTTACGAGATGGTTGCCACCCAAAAAATTGACCTGTCCGTAGTTAAGGAGGTGCTGTCGAAGTGGATTTCGGGCGAGGCAGAGGCGGAACGCAAGGCATTGGAGCAGCAGCAGGAGCGACTCCGCACGATGCAGCAGCAGACGGTGGCAAAGCCATCGAGCGACGCTCTGATTATCGACGAGTCGATAAATAATATCGTCTATAAGTTGGCGAAGTGCTGCAACCCGATTAAGGGCGACGATATCTTCGGCTTTGTGACCATCAACTCGGGCATCACTATTCACCGCACCGACTGCCCGAATGCCCGCCGTATGCACGAGCAGTACCCCTACCGCATTATGGAGGCGAAGTGGCGTGCCAATGCCGAGGGGTCGTTCCGTGTGACGCTCTCGGTGACTATCAACGACAAGCCGGGTGTGCTTAATCAGATTACCGAGACCATAAGCCGCGATATGAAACTCAATCTGCGTTCGATAAATATCACCTCGCGAGGCGACGGCACGGGTGTCGGCACACTGTCGGTCGAGGTGCCTTCGACTTCGGTGGTCGATACGCTTATATATGCGATACTGAAAATCAAGGGTGTGCAGCGTGCTCACCGTGTAAATAACTGATAACTAACGAAAAACCAATAAAACTTAAAACTATGAGAAGAGTAATTTCAATTGTAATTCTGCTGTTGTGTGCGACATCGGTGGCGTTTGGCCAGAGCACCCACCAGTCGGCACTCGCTGCAAAGGCAGCCAAGAGTGCAACGATTTACGGCACGGTAGAGTGCGACGGTCAGCCTGTTGAGGGTGTCGTTGTATCGGATGGCTACGAGGTCGTGCGTACCAACAAAAAGGGTGTCTATAACATCGCATCTGAAAAGCGTAACGGCTTGGTATTTATCACTATTCCAAGCGGCTACGAGGCTCTCTGCACGGGCGACGACCCTGTGCCTGCATATTGGGCAAAACTCTCGGCAGAGCCTACGGTAGCCGAGCGTCACGACTTTGAGTTGCGAAAGGTCGATAACCGTCGCCACGCAATTTTGGCTGTTACCGATATCCACCTCTCGAATCAGTTGGGCGATGTGGAGCAGTTCCGCACCCTCGCCCTGCCACGCATCCGTGAACGAGTGGAGCACTACCGCAAGCAGGGTATTCCGGTCTATACAATCTGTACGGGCGACAGTTCGTTCGATTTGTATTGGTACGACTTTTTGTTCGATATCAACGATTTCCGTCGTCTGCTGGTTGGTGAGAAGTACCCTACGCAGATTTTCCACGGAATGGGTAACCACGACCACGATGGTGCAACGCCACACTCGCCACAGACCGACTTTCTGTCGGATGCAAAGGCTCGTCAGGCGTTCGGCCCAACATACTACTCGTTCAACTTGGGCGATGTTCACTACGTGATGTTGGATAATATCGAGTACTTCAACTCGCCTGGCGGAAAGAAGGGTAAGGGTATCGTTGGTGCCCGTGAGTATGCCCACCGCCTCACGCAGAACCAACTCGATTGGCTCAAAAAGGATTTGGCATACGTCCCTACGGATATGCCTGTCGTAGTGGGTATGCACTGCCCCGTACTGCGTTACAAGAACTACAAAGCAAAAGAGATTACCACCATATTCACGGCTGCCGACCGCAAACGCAACAATTGGGAGGAGGTTGGCCGTCTGACCGATGTGCTGAAAGAGCATAAGAATGTCCACTTCATCACGGGCCATACGCACCACAACCGCACCGTATATGGTAAGGACGACGCTACGAAGCCAAATATTGCAAACATTGTTGACCATAACGTGAGTGCAATCTGCGGTGCTTGGTGGGTTACGGCTGCCCACGGTGGCGTACACCTTGCTCCCGACGGCACACCTGCGGGCTTCGAGGTCTTCGATGTCGATGGCAGCGATATGTCGTGGTACTTCACCTCGATTGATGATGGTTGCGAGCGTCAGTTCCGCACCTTCGACCTCAACGAGGTTGGCCGCTACTATCAGGCCGATGGCGAGGTGCGAGTATTCCTCTCGCGTAACGACAAGCGTACGGACTACGCCGAGTATGCCGAGTTGCACCCAAATCAGGTGCTGGTCAGCACTTGGGGTTGGGACCCTGCGTGGAAACTCCGTGCTTGGGAGGGCGACCGCGAAGTCGAGGTGCTGCACAAGCCTATGGAGAATCCGCAATATACGGTGGCGTACTTCATTCCGAAGAGTGTATGGCGTCGCGATTTGGATGTGGAGCGTTACAACACCCCTTCGCGTATGCCAAATATGTATCTCATTCAGTGCGAATCGCCTACAAGCACAGTAAAGATTGAACTTACCGACCGCTTTGGTCGCACCTATACCGAAATTATGGAGCGTCCGAAGGCCTTCTCGAAGCGAATGCGTTAGTCACTCGCTCGCAAAACTCAACAAAACGGGGGTATGATGAGGCGGTTTTTTGCAATAGCCCTATTAGCATTGGCAGCCATAGCGACAGGCTCGGCACAATCTACGCACACCTCGCTGCTCGAAGCAAGGGCGGCGAGTGGTGCGACGATTTACGGCACGGTCGAGTGCGATGGTCAACCCGTTGAGGGTGTTGCCGTGTCGGATGGCTATGAGATTGTGCTGACCGATAAGAGGGGTGTCTATAATATCGCATCGGCAAAGCGTAACGGCTTGGTATTTATCACTATTCCAAGCGGCTACGAGGCTCTCTGCACGGGCGACGACCCTGTG
>JAZRCC010000112.1:0-2790 GCA_045635405.1 Alistipes sp. | reverse complement strand
TATGATGACCAACCTATCGCAACGCACTCGTGAGCAACTCGCCCAGCGTTACTGCATCGGTCTCTCGGCACCGGAGCGGGTAGAGGAGTCGGCAGACGGCACCAAAAAGTATCTGTTCCGCACCTCGCAGGGTGCCGGTATCGAGTCGGCATATATCCCTGACCGTGAGCGTGCTACGCTCTGCATATCGTCGCAAGCGGGGTGCCGTATGGGGTGTCGCTTTTGTGCCACCTCGCGAATGGGGTTGCTCCACTCGCTATCGACCTGCGAGATACTCAATCAGATAGCCTCGCTACCCGAGCGTGACAAGCTGACCAACATTGTGCTGATGGGTATGGGCGAGCCATTGGACAACATCGACAACGTCGAACGAGCCATCGAGATTATGTGCAGCGATTGGGGTTACGGCTGGTCGCCAACCCGCATTACACTATCTACGGCAGGCGTTGCACGCAACCTGCGACGCATACTCGACAACACATCCGTACACCTCGCAATAAGTCTGCACAACCCTTTCCACGACGAGCGTGCCGAGATTATGCCTATCGAGAAGGCCTATCCTATTGCCGACTGCATCGCCATTCTGCGGGAGTATGACTTCACACACCAGCGACGCATATCGTTCGAGTATATCGTAATGAGCGGTCTCAACGACTCGATGCGACACATCAAGGAGTTGTGCCGACTGCTCAACGGCGTAAAGTGCCGAATAAACCTTATCCGTTTCCACAAAATTCCCGATTCGCCATACTTCTCGCCCGACAACGCAGCGATGATACGATTCCGTGACACACTTACCGCACGAGGCATAATGACCACAATTCGCACATCGCGAGGCGAGGATATCAAGGCGGCTTGCGGACTACTCTCAACAGCCGAAACAAAAGAGAAGGGGGAGTTGTAGAGGTTGGGCTGGTAAAAGTCAAATAAGATCAGGTAAGGTCAGGTAAGGTCTGATAAGGTCGAGTAAAGTCGGCGGCAAAAAACCTTAATAACCTTTAACCTCCCTTATCAACCCTTAATAACCTTTAAAAACCTTTAACCACCCTTAACACCCCTTAAAAAACCCTTACCAAACAAAAAAATGAGGAGCAACTCTGCTCCTCATTTTTTAATCATCGACGTGTGAGTTTAGTAGCTCAACAGCTTTGTCGATGCATAAGAGATTTTGAGTGCATTGGCACGACGCAACTCCTGTTTAACGTCGGCAATCATACCCATCTTGGTATTGCCATCCGCCTTCAAGCAGATTGTCATCAACGCACGGTCGTTTTCACTCATCTTATCACGCTCACCCGCAACGAAATCGAGAATATCTTGTGTCGTCTTGTATGAGTCATTGAGCTGAATCAACGGAGCAGTACCAAACTTCGCTTGCATAGAAGGGATAGGTACACCAACGTGGATGTAACTAACCAATGTCTTCTTCTCCAACTTCTGCACCTCTGTTGCCTCTGGCAGCCTGTAACGCACGAGCAACTCCTGATCTCGCATAGAGGTCGAAAGCATAAAGAAGAACAAAATAATATACACTACGTCAGGCAGGGAGGTTGTAGCCATTGCAGGCACCTCGCGCTCGCCCTTTTTCTTCATTACTGCCATAACTATTTGCCCATTTTACGTGGCTCTGCCTCTGAAATCTTCAATGGTACAGCCTTGGTGATAATTTTTCTCTGCTCCTCCTCCAATTCGGCAAACTTTCTACCGAACTTGGTCATCGATACATCGTCACGTACTTCGTTGAAGGCACGTGTCAACTCATTCTGTACTCGGATATAGACCTGATAGTCTGTATCACGGGTATTTTGAAGCGAAATCACGCCCTCGCTGACAGGGAAGGTCCACTTCGAGCCATCAGGCATATCGAAAGTCTGCTCCTTCTTCTCGGGAAGATTCTCGTCATCCATAGGGTTAAGGATAAACTCCTTCGCCTTATCTTTGAGCTGACGCAAATCCATTACCCGACCACCCGCCATCAATTGACCGCTACCAGATACGAAAACAAGGAAGAGGTTACGTTCTTTAACCTTGATATCCTCCTGCTTTACGTTTGGATCCGGCATAGGCGGCAAGACACGCACGATACCGGTATCTACATCCATAGTCGAAACCACAAGGAAGAAGATAAGCACGGTAAACGCGATATCGGCCTGTGACGAAGCGTTGATTTCAGGTATATTCTTTTTGCTTGCCATAAATTACCTTAATTTATTTTAGAAGGTTACGAACCTCGGCATAGAGTGTTACAAGCAGTGTCGCTGCTGCCACTACGTAGGTTACGAGAATACCAACCTCGGATACGAGCAATTCGAACGGATCGTCGAATACACCGCCTGCCGAGTTAGGAATCGTAAGACCCTCGTGGCTCAATGCGATACCGAGTGCAGCACCAACGACTACAATAACAAGCACAACTGCAAGCATAGTTGTCTTAACGCCAGCAGGGTTTGTCATCATACCCTTGATTGCCGCCCACAAGACGCTGACGATTGCTCCAACGAGCAATACGTAGCCCCAAATGAGGTTGCAACTGATGGCAACATCTGCACCGCCCGAAACTACGGCCCAACCTACCATTGCGGCCGTGATGGCGAACAGAAGTCCCAACAATATATTTAACATCTTTTTCATAATTTCGTTCTCTCTACGATTGTTGTTATGTCAAAATTATTTCTTGCTGTAAGCAGTCAAAATATCGGTCAAAGTGATCGAAGCATCCTCCATCTCGTTAACCATACCGTCAATCTTAACGATAACGTAGTTGTAGAATACCTGGAGAATCATCGCTGC
>JAZRCC010000111.1:0-6717 GCA_045635405.1 Alistipes sp. | reverse complement strand
ACACAATCGGACGCAACACCTTTGGGCGGACATTCGGACGCTTACCACCAAAGAGAACGTGTAAGCCACGATATTCGGTCGTGTCGGTTATCGTTGTCGCCGAGTTTCGCTTCGACGTTGCGTTGTAGTTGGGGTTGATGGTTACGTTACGCAGACGATATACAGCATTGTTGTCGTATTGTGCTACGCCCTTCGAGTTGTAGCCCGTAAGTTTCTGCTTGATAATCATCGTAAGTGCTACCCGCTCCTTCTGTTGCAGAGTGTCGGCAATGTACTCTATATTATTGACATTGAAACCGTAGTATCCTCGCTCTTTGAGCAGGGTCGTAATACGCTCACGCTCGGCATCGAGGGTTGCGATGTTGAATATATCGCCCTGATGTATCAATCGATTTACGGTATCGGGCAGCAGAATCGGCTCCAAAAAGCGGTCACGGAATACGTACGATATGTTGTCGATAATATAAGGGCGGTTTTGTCGCAGCGTGTATGTCACCTTCGCACGACGTTTGACACTCGACGTATCGACCGCATAGCCAACCGTAGAGGCAAAGTAGCCACGCGAGTCGAGATAGACCTTCAAATTATCGACCGACTTTTCGGTCTCATACCTATCAAACAACACAGGCTCCTCGCCAATGCGACGTTTGAGGTTGTTCCACCAATTATCCTTGGCAGGGTTTGCCATATTATAGACCCAAACATAGAAGTTTGTCCCCAAAAAGTGCTCGTTCGGTGTTTGGCGGATATATTTGCTCACCTCCTCGGCCGTGATACGCTCTCGACGAGGTGTAGATTTGTCATCCTCGATTTTGACCTTTTGCAGTAGGTAGCTCCCCTTTGGCAGTTGGCGTGTGACGTTGCAGGCGGCAAACGCAAGTGCTGCCGTCACGCAAAGTGTGATATGTACTATCCGACGCCTCATAGCCGCCTATTGTTTTATGCTCTCGACAAATTTGTTGTATGCTTGTTGTTCATCCTCGTAATCGAAATCGATTTGGTAGGAGTAACCCTCCTCCTCGTCGTAACTTATCGAGCCGTCGTTGATATATGTTGCATTGCCGATAAGTTGCGTTACAATCTTCTCGCCAACCGTAGTGCGACACTGCACCTTACCGCCACGATTGCATACCGAGATAACGGTATCGGCCTTCGCCTCGCCCATCAACACAGCAGCCGTAGCACTCGATGTCATCGCTGTGCCACACGAAGGGGTCAGACCCGCACCTCGCTCGTATGTTGCGACATATATCTCGGTGGGCGACGTGACCCTCATAAAGCTGACATTTACGCCATTCGGGAAGATGTGGCGAAGTTCTGCTGCACGCTTTCCAATCGCAGAGAGCAACTCCAAATCGACATCCTCGACCTTGGCGATAATATGCGGATTACCCACATTTATGGCACTCCAACGCAGTGTCGGGTGCAACTCCTCGATTGGCGTATCGATAAAACGTCCCTCTGCCGACTGCTCCATACGGAAGTCGTCGCTCCACAACTTTACGGGGATATCGACTCCGAAGGTCGGTATCGCAGGATAGATATCCTCTTGGCGGGTTATCTCATAGGGTTGATTGCCCGACCACACCGTAAATTCGCTCTCGCCATACTCCTCGGCGATGGCTCGTGCCACGCAACGGATGCCGTTTCCACACATCTCTGCCTCGGTGCCATCGGGATTGAACATTCGCATAACATCCATATCCTCACCATTTTGTGCAGTGCCGACCCACACAAGCAATCCATCCGCCCCAAGGCCCTTGTCGCGCGAACAGGCCCATTGAGCCAACTCCACCAGCGGAATATCCTCAACGTGAGTGGCATTGAGTTCGCCGATGTAGCCAATCATTACAAATTCATTGCCCGATCCGTGGCATTTGATATAGTCAATCTCGTGTCTGCTCATACAAAAAATGGTATATAATCCCCCAAAGTTACAAAACTTTGCAGAATAATCCATATATTCGCAACAAATTTATAATTATTTATAATTACGAGGCTGATTTTATGGTAGAACGATTCATTATGGCAGGCTCGACAGCACTGCACGTTTGCGACTCACAAAAGGGCGAAAAGTGTGTGGTACTGCTGCACGGATATCTCGAAAATATGTTGGTTTGGGAGGAGTTTGCATCGCTCCTCTACCAAAAGGTGCGTGTCGTTACGCTCGACCTACCCGGCCACGGCATATCGGAGGTCAAGGGCGAAGTTCACACAATGGAATATCTTGCCGATACGGTCGTGTTGATGCTCGATGCGTTGGAGATAGAGCAGGCGGTGCTGGTTGGTCACTCTATGGGCGGATATGTGGCTCTCGCTGCTGCCGAACGCCATCCCGAACGCCTCGCAGGTCTGGTTTTGTTGAGTTCGACACCCAACGCCGACAGTGAAGCAAAACGCGAAAATCGTCGTCGCGAGATTGCCATAGTCCGCGAGGGCAAGAAAGATTTGCTCGCACGAATGGCCCCCGCAATGGGCTTTGCTGCCGACAACCGCCGACGTTTTGCCGACGAAATCGAGGATTTGACCGAGATTGTCCGCCTGACCGAAGATAGCGGCATCGTGGCACTGCTTGGCGGAATGATTGAGCGACGCGACCAGAACGAGATGTTGCACAACTTGGCCACCCCGCAACTCTTTATTTTGGGTCGCAAGGATGAGTATATCACCGCCGAGATTGCCGAGGCGATGGTCGCAAACCACCCACAGGCCGCCGTTGTGTGGCTCGAAAATTCGGGTCATATGGGCTACATCGAGGAGGCGGAACATTGTGCCGAGGAGCTGTTGAAGTGGGTTGATTCGCTAAATTAGGTCGGCCATTTTTTTGAAAAACACACAAAATCATATAGTTATGAAGTTGCTCAAACAACGCATCCTCACCGATGGACGATGCCTGAACGGAGGCATTTTGAAGGTCGATAACTTCCTCAACCACCAAATCGACCCAAAACTTATGCAGGCTATCGGCACAGAGTTTGTTCACCGCTTTGAAGGTCTGCCCATCGATAAGGTGCTGACGGTCGAGGCGAGCGGTATCGCTCCGGCATTGGTTGTGGCTTCGCTGCTCGGTGTAGATTTGGTGTTCGCAAAGAAGGCTCGACCATCGACTATCGAGGCTCCGCTGTCGGCTCGAATTACCTCGTTTACAAAGGGTTGCGAGTGCGACATCTGCATCAGCAGCAACTTCTTGAAGCGGGGCGAAAAGGTGCTTTTTATCGACGATTTTCTGGCAAACGGAAGTGTCGCCCTCGGCATTTTGGATATCGCTTCACAGGCGGGTGCAGAGGTTGTCGGTATGGGCTTTGTCATCGAGAAGAGCTTTCAGCCGGGTGCGGCATTGCTCGCTGCGCGAGGACTCCGTATCGAGTCGCTGGCACGAATAGCAAGCCTCGACGACTGCCAAATCGTATTTGAGGAGTAAAATTTATACTGGTGGCAATGCACTGATATTTAACCCGTTGCAAAACTTACGACAAAAAATTTGCACAAATTTTCGATTAAAATTTGCACGGAATAAAATTTTGTCATACCTTTGCACCGCAAGCGTTAGAAATGGTGGATTCATCTAAGGGCTAGGATACCTGCCTCTCACGCAGGACATAGGGGTTCGAATCCCCTATCCACTACGAAAGAAACTATATGAAAAGAATAATAACCGCTCAAAAGGCGGTTATTGTTTTTTAATCCCTTGATATAGACCCCTTTATTGTTTGTCTTCATATTTACTAACCATTTGTTCGATTTTGTCCGCATCGGGGGCATAGCCCGAAAAAGTCTGACGGACTAACGAACTTATCGGAAAAAACTCCTCCTCACACCTAATTTCTTGTTGAGATGTTAAGCGTGTATCTCCATTCTTTGTAACATAGAATCCATCTTCATCGTCAATATAGTCATTGAATCGCAGATAGTCCTCTATCATATCATAGATTTCTGACATCTTCTTGTCAAATATCGTAGCACAATTCACACGCACAAATCTATCAACATTCGGAATTACAGCCAGTCCAGACTCTTGTAGGTGAATCTGTCCTGCATCATCTACATAATCAACGGTATATATATTACCATTCATCTGTGCAGCCTGACGGTCTGTGCCATTGTAGTCCTCCATTTGGAGGACTCTTATTTTATCTCCTTTCTTCATCAATCAGTAGTTTTATAGTAATACTCTAATGCTTCGTCTTTGAAGTTTTCAATACACCACTCATCGAGTTGGTACCACAGCCTATTGTACAGTTTGGCGTATTTGTCATTTACCTCATACCAACGCCATATCTTCCAGTTCAAGACCATTGCTAATTCTGTGATGTATTTGTGGTTGGACTTCCACTCTCTAAATGCTCGCTCAAAAGTCTCTTCGATAGCATATGTTCCAAACTTATCGGCTATGCTAAAATCCGTGTAAAATGTTGATATAGGCTTATATCCTGTCAGCTCTTCTATTCGCCAATCCTCAATTTTCATATAATCGTTTTTGATTTTATATAACAAAAACGAAGAAAACTTGACAGAATTTAAAAATTTTTCTGTGCAGGTCTAAATTTTTTCTCTCTGTTAGATATGTTTTACACAGACATATTAAAAAACACTCAAAAAAATATTTAAAAATCATAATTCTTATAATACCCAAACTATACCCATACATAAACAAAAATATACATAAATAACTTATTATAAACCTTTAAAAAAAATTAAAATTATGGTAGATATAAAGCGCAAAATCTCAAAAAGAGGTGCTTTTACAAAAATTACTAATCCTAATAATGGTAAGGTATTAGTTTACAAAGGTTATTTCGCTCGCTACTCCGAAGAACTTATTATTCAATGCAAAAGCGAAGGTATTAAAGTATTCTCTAATAAGAAAAAGCTATTTATTGGAGAATACTTATATACTCTCGAAACGCATTAAAAAAACAGCTCAATTATTCAAAAAAAGTGTAGCAATTAAACCGCTACCCTTTTTTATTGTATCAATAAGCTAATTATGAATATCCCTCTTTGTTAGTTGTATCGAGTTTATGACCAGAGAGATCAAAACAGGACTCTGTGCCGTCAAGAGATGTAATAATTCTTTCGTTCTTGATACTTATTGTATCGTAAATGCAAGGAATAATAGTGTCCCCACATTTATCAATCACACCCCATTTGCCACATAATTTCACCAGGGCTATTTGATCCGTTCGATAATAAAATGTTTCATATCGTGGAGCAATCAATTCAACTCCTTGCTTGCCAACCAATCCCATCCGAAAATTTATGCCTTCTGCATAGCCTACCACAACAGCATCTTCCTCCTCCCAACTATGTATGATAAGGTCATACTTTGGAGGAATTTGTTCAGTACCTTCATAAGATGCAAAGCCCCATTTGCCTCTTTTGCACACACTATACAGACCTCGCTCATCTATTACCTCATCGTATCGTTGATGTAAATCCATCAAGACTGCACTTTCTCTGCCTTCTTCGCTAACCTCTCTTTTGATGGCTTGAACATCAATATCATCCCCCCAGTCCCAATTGCCCAGACGAATTTCATTTAGGAGCTCCTCGTTTTCGTAAATATACTTGGTTATATGCTGCTCTTTCAACCTTTCGGCAATCGCAAAATTAACATCGTCGATATAGAAATGTTCGTCCAATTCCTCTGATGTATATCCGTAACCCACCGAAGCCTGAAAGTCCTCCTGTTCTCCGGTTAAATAATCGTATGAACATTCACTTAATATATCTCTAGTCCAATTCTCTTTGCCAATTGTGCGTAGAATAAATTGCGTAACCTCTTCACTTCTGGAATAATGAAGTAATTTGCAAATAATATCCTCCTGTTGTCTTGTTAGTTTGTCCATATAAACAAATCTAATTATCACTATTCGTGCAATGATGTTACCTTACTAAGATCTACTATTGCCTCTTCGATTGCTTGGCGCATAAACGGCACGGCAAATTTTATAAACTTTTCATCTTGCGGTTTCGACGCGCTCTCCTTTATGGCATTGGCTAATCCTTGCAGACTAATCTCGAAGAGTCGGAGTCATTATGGCACACTTTTCACGTGATTGTAGCAGCAACCATTCTTTTCGTCCCAGTGTCGGATATCATATATCTCAAATGATATCTCAAAGCCGAAAAGAGTTATAGAAATGTGTAATCCTGCGTGGTCGCATCTGCAAGAGCATCTTACTCTCCACCCTAACAAACCAAACATATTAAAATACACTCCGATTGAATGTGAGGATATATGCAGGTTATGTTCAACCTCAAAGCACAACCCTCGACGATAGATCTGGAACTCTATCGCCTTAAATCGGGAAACGGATCTTGACCAACTCCTCCCGCGCAGGATTAAAAACAGTTTATTCCTCATCGCATCGTTTGCCTCCATACCAAAGGCTATTCATTGTTTGCGGTTATCGCCTCTTCGAGGGCCTTTCGCATATACGGCACAGCGAACTGAATAAACCTTTGATTGTGAGGTTTTGAAACGCTCTCCTTTACAGCATTCGCTAACCCTTGTTTACTGATATCAAAGAGTTGGAGCAGAGAGAGTCTTCTATTTTGATATTGGTTTGCTATGCTAACAATAAAACGCAGATTAGCATTTAGAATTTTGTCGAGTGCCTCCTCGTCGCCATTAGCAGCTTGTGGCAGTAACTCTTGCTCCTCTTCGGCAGAGAGCAAGGCATATTCTCCAATCTTATCAAGGTATTCGCTTAC
>JAZRCC010000110.1:0-5553 GCA_045635405.1 Alistipes sp. | reverse complement strand
GACAACAACCGATATGTCGTATGTCGTGTGCATTACTCCTCTTTGGTGTTGTTATTATCGTCGATTGTGTCAAAAAGCTTTGGCGTGTGCTTTGTGAAGGCTGCCAAAATCAGACCTACAACCAAACCTACAAGAATGTAGCTCCAAATGCTCGAAGCAATTGTCGAGAAGATTGATGGCTCTGCTTGTTGCATAATCTGGTTTACAAGCTGATTCATATCGCCCACCATTGCAGAGGCCTCCGGAGAGGATTTAACGATTTCGACCATCGCCTTTGCATTTAGTGTGATGTACTCCGTATAGCCAATAACAAAGTGGCGAAGAATGTAGCCGCCTACACCAACCATCGTACCCACCAATATCGAAACGGCAACCATATACGATAGGCCGTTACCATAGGTAAATACCTTTACCTCGCCCTGTTGCTCCATTACGTTTGCGGCGTACGATTTTGTGAAACGGAACATCAGATAGATGTAGAGTGCTGCAATGACAAGCCACTCAAAGCCAAGAACTTTCACCCACGCCATTGTTCCGCCATATATAATAGCACACTGCTCAAAACAGTGCGATGCTACCATAATACCTCCAAGGATAGCACCCTTGGTCAAGAGGTCATTCCAAAATTGATTTAATTTCATAGTTATACAAGTGTTACATTTATAACCGCAAATATACGAAATTATTTGTTATTTACGCTCTTTAATGCCCGCAAATATTGTCGCGAATTGGCATTATGTTCACTCAAAGTGCGTGCAAAATTGTGTCGTCCGTTAAATTCGGGCTTTGCACAAAAGTAGAGATAGTTGTGTGCAGCGTAGTTCAACACTGCATCGATAGCCGCAATGCTCGGTATGCAGATTGGTGCAGGAGGTAACCCCTGATTGATGTATGTGTTGAATGGCGAACGTGTGCGAGTGTGTTTGTGGAGTATGCGTGTCAGTGCGAAGTCACCCAACGCATATTTGACTGTCGGACAGGCTTGTAGCGGTATTCTGCGACGCAAACGATTGATATATACACCGGCAATCAGCGGCATCTCCTCTTGGCACTTGGTCTCTTCGTAGATAATCGATGCAAGCGTAATGGCCTCGTATCGTGTTAGACGTGTGCGTTTGAGTTTGGCTACCCTCTCTGCGTTCCAAAACGTATCACTTTCGCGTTTCATACGACGTATCAAATCTTCGGGTGTGATGGTCCAATAGATTTCGTATGTGTTGGGGATGAATGTTGCAATCAGCGAATCTTTGACATAACCGAGCTCGGCTCGGAGCTTCGCCTCGTGCATTGCCGATATAATCTGCATTGAGTCACAGGCGATTTGCTCGGCTATCTGCTGTGATAGTTGAGGTAGTGTGCGACAGTTGTTGATGACCAATTTTACGGGTGTTTGGTCGCCAATTGCCAAACGACGAGCAATGCGAATTACGCTTGTCGCAGGCTCGATTTCGTAGTAACCCTGCTTAAAACGTCGCTCCAAATAGATATGCGATGCGTAAAAGTTGAATGCTGCCGATTGAATTTTCGAATAGACAACACCCTCTACCATCTTGCACACGGCGGCATAATCGCTCTTTTGGTCGATGCGGATTACACTTTTTGCGTTGGTTGCCGCGCCATAGAATGCGTAGTATGCAACTGACGCTATGCCAATCAGTAAGAGGCACAAAACCGTACCGCTGATGTATATCTTTTTGAGAAAAATTTTACTCATTGCTCAATTTTTTTTGCAAAGATACAAAAAATGTTCTACTTTTGCACTCGGGTAAGTCTTATACGACCAGCTCCTGCAGAACTCCCCCAGGCGAGGAATCGAACAAGGGTATGCGGTTGTAGCGGTGCGATATAAGTAGCTTACCCTTTTTTTTGTGCCTTCTGCTCTCGCACGCTGTCTCCCCCCCCCGCTAAATAAAAAGAGAGGTGAGAGCCTCGCGGCATCAAACCCCTCTTCGACTTTTGTGCTTATACCCTATTATCGAATAATAGTCTCCTCGCGGTCTGGACCAACCGAGATAATCTTTACAGGTACGCCGGTCTCCTTCTCGATAAAGTCAACGTAGCGTTTGAACTGCTCTGGGAAATCCTCGTAGCGACGAACATTGCAGATGTCGCAGTTCCAACCCTCGAACTCTTGATATATAGGTGTAATCTCCTCGTCGCTCTCGTATGGGAAGTAGTCAACGGTGCGATCGCCCTGCTTGTATGCAGTTGCAACCTTGATAGTGTCGAAATCGTTCATTACGTCCGATTTCATCATAATCAGGGCTGTTACGCCATTCATCATTACGGCATATTTCAGCGCCACGAGGTCGAGCCAGCCACAACGACGAGGACGACCCGTTGTTGCACCAAACTCGTTACCTACCTGTCGCAAGCACTCACCCGTTGCATCGAACAACTCGGTTGGGAATGGGCCACTACCTACGCGTGTGCAGTATGCTTTGAAGATACCATATACCTCGCCAATGCGAGTTGGGGCAACACCCAAACCCGAACATACGCCCGAGCAGAGAGTGTTCGACGATGTTACGAATGGATAGGTTCCGAACTCGATATCGAGCATCGAACCTTGTGCACCCTCAGCAAGAATCGAAACATCTTCCGCCATATAGCGATTTGCAACGATTTCGCTATCGATGAATTGGAAGCGTTTGAGCGACTCGATACCCTTAAACCACTCTTTTTCGTATGTCTCAACATCGTATTCGAAGTCGTATTGACGAAGTTGAATGAAGTGCTTCTCTTTCAGAGCCTCATATCGTGCCTGGAAGTCGGGCAGCAAGATATCGCCTACACGCAAACCGTTTCGACCGGTCTTGTCCATATAAGCAGGGCCGATACCTTTGAGCGTTGAGCCGATTTTCGATTTACCTTTTGCGGCTTCGCTTGCTGCATCGAGAATGCGGTGTGTAGGCAAAATCAGGTGGGCACGCTTCGAAATCTGCATACGGCTGGCAACATCTACGCCTTTTGCCTCGATTTGAGCAATCTCCTCTGCCAAAATTACAGGGTCGATAACCACACCATTGCCAATAATATTAACTGAACCCTCACGGAAGATACCCGATGGTACGGTGTGCAGTACAAATTTGTCGCCTTCGAAATGGAGCGAGTGTCCAGCGTTCGGACCGCCCTGAAAACGTGCGATAACCTTATAGTTTGGTGTCAAAACATCGACAACCTTGCCTTTGCCTTCGTCTCCCCATTGCAGGCCGAGTACTACGTCAATTTTTTTCATATTTTTCACAAAATTACAATTGCAGCGTAAAAGTATTGCAACAATCTCAAATCTGCCAAATTTACGACTTTGATTTATCAACAATCTATCAACACGTCAATTTTGATGATAAGTTTTTGATAAATTTTTAGGAAGTTTCGTTTCGTACTCTTGCCGATATTATTATCTTTGCGGAAATTTAACAAAAATCAGTGAAATGGTAAAGATTGGTACTCCGCTGACAGCAGTCGGCAAAAAAGCCGTATTATGTGGTGGCGGCGAATTGGGTAAAGAGGTTACAATAGAGTTGCAACGCTATGGTGTTGAGGTGGTTGTGATTGACCGTTATGCTAATGCTCCTGCAATGCAGGTGGCACACCGCAGCTATGTGCTGCCTATGCTCGACGGCGAGCGTTTGCGCGAGGTCTTGGTACGCGAGAAGCCCGACTACATTATTCCAGAGGTCGAGGCTATCGCAACATCGGTATTGGCCGAGTTGGAGAGCGAAGGCTTTAATGTTATTCCGACCGCAAAGGCTGTTGTGCTGACAATGAACCGTGAGGGTATTCGCCGTTTGGCTGCCGAAGAGTTGGGTCTGCCTACTACAGCATATCGTTTTGCGGACAACTGCGAGGAGTTCCGTCAGGCGGTTGAAGAGATTGGTATTCCGTGTGTTGTAAAGCCTATTATGAGTTCGTCGGGTCACGGACAGAGCACCATTCGCACCGCTGCCGATATCGACAAGGCTTGGCAGGCGGCACAAGAGGGCGGTCGTGCAGGTGCCGGCCGTGTTATTGTTGAGCGTTTTGTCGATTTTGACTACGAGATTACGCTGCTCACGGTGCGTCATTCGGGAGGCACTACCCTTTTGGAGCCTATCGGACACCATCAGGTCGATGGCGACTATCGCGAGTCGTGGCAACCGCAACCGATGAGTTGCACGGCGAAGGAGCGTGCTTGCGAGGTGGCACGTCGTATTACCGACGCTCTGGGTGGCTACGGTATCTTCGGCGTTGAGATGTTTATCAAGGGCGACGAGGTGATATTTAGTGAGGTCTCTCCACGTCCACACGATACGGGTATGGTGACGATGATTTCGCAGGATATGTCGGAGTTTGCTCTGCACGCACGTGCGATTTTGGGTCTGCCTATACCTGCTGTGCGATTCTACGGAGCGAGTGCATCGAAGGCTATTGTTGTTGAGGGCGATAGCGATAAGGTCGTTTTCAGCGGTCTTGAAGATGTGTTGAGCGAAGAGGGTGTTCAGATACGTCTGTTCGGCAAACCAGAGGTGGTTGGACATCGACGTTTCGGTGTAATATTGGCGATAGACGAAACTATCGAAAAGGCTTTGGAAAAGGCCGAAAGAGCATATTCTCGACTGAAAGTTGAGGTTCTGCCACGATAGTTCAAAAAATCGCAAATTTTGACAAAAATCGTTTGCGGAAACGTAAATTTTTACTACCTTTGCACAAAATAAGGTCATCTGTTCCCAAAGTGGCTGTTGAGGTGCTTGTTGGGAGGGCAAAGAGAGCCTTGTTTGGGTGTTAGGAGTTTTGAAAAAATGATGAGCATATTGGGTTACATAGGTTCCATTTTACAGTCTGAATCTTTGGACTCTGGTGCCTCTGTTTTTCCTCTGCAAGACCTTCCTGTTTTGGTTAAGCAGTCGGCTCAATTGCAAAAATTTTGTCTATTTATATGGCGACCTGTTTTTGGTCGCCAATTTTTTTATACAACACTATGAGTGCGGGAAAACTACTATTACAGAACGGAATACTTGTAGGCGAGGGGCGTAAACGCCGTGGCGACCTGCTCGTTTGTGACGGACGTATCGCTGCAATTGCAGAGCATATCGAGCCAAGTGAGGGCGTAGAGTGCATCGATGTTGAGGGTAAAATTGTGACCTACGGACTTGCCGATGTTCACGTTCATCTTCGCGAGCCAGGCTTTTCGGTAAAGGAGCGTATCGCAACGGGAAGTATGGCGGCTGCGTGTGGAGGTTTTACTACCGTATGCACAATGCCCAATCTCAACCCCGTACCCGATTCGGTCGATACGATAGCTGTTCAGCAGGCGATGATTGATAGCGATGCTGTGGTGGAGGTGCGACCTTTTGCAGCCATTACAAAGGGCAGAGCAGGAGAGGCGGTAGTTGAAGTCGAGCAACTCAAAGAGCGGTCGGTTGGCTTCTCGGATGATGGCAGTGGCGTGCAAAACGATGCGATGATGTTGGATGCTATGCGACGCATAGCGGCTGTCGATGGCATTATTGCGGCACACTGCGAGGATAATACCCTACTGCGTGGTGGATATATCCACGATGGCGAGTATGC
>JAZRCC010000109.1:0-12816 GCA_045635405.1 Alistipes sp. | reverse complement strand
GCCTTAATATATTATGCGTTATACCTAAATCGATTTATCGCTACTCGACATAGTACTCCAACAGCGTAGCAGAACCTTGTATCGCAGCCTCGACGCACTCGGCTGGCAACAACAACACTTCGCCGGCGGTCAATCGCTCACTGCCACCATCGGTAGCAATTTCGCACTCACCCTCGGTACATACATATATCACGAACGAATCGATATCGCCATATTTACGTTGCAACTGCCCATTCACCTTCACAATATTAAATGTAAAGTAGTCGCATTTTGCCACCTCTACCGCTTGATTCTCTACTATTTGGTATGGGCGACGGCACTCCTCGGCGGTGGTCGAGAGATTTACCGCATCAACAGCCAACGCCGTGTGCAACTCTCGCGAACGCCCCTCGCCATCGACTCTATCCCAATCATATATGCGGTATGTTATATCGACAGGTTGCTGTATCTCGATAATCTCGACATCGCCCTTCATCGAGTGAATCGTACCCGACGGAATCATAAACACATCACCCGCCTGCACCTTTACAGGCTCGATAAGTTCGGCAATTTGCCCCGTAGCCACCGCTTCGATATACTCCTCACGCGTTGTCTTTGGATTTTTCAGTCCGATGTACAACAGAGCTTCGGGCGATGCCGATACAACGTACCACAACTCTGTCTTACCACACGAGTCGTGACGCTCCATCGCCAGCGTATCGTCGGGGTGCACCTGTACCGACAATCTATCGCTACAAGTGAGAGTTTTCAACAATAGAGGAAACACCTCTCCATACTTTTCGAAGACCGATTCGCCAACCAAATCGCCCATATAGACCTCGATAGCCTCCAACAAGGAGTTGCCCTTCAAAAAGCCGTTGGTAATCTTCGATATATTGCGTGGCAGGGTAGAGATATCCCAACTCTCACCATAACTCTTCGAAGCAGCGATGCGACCAATCTGCCCCCTCTTTATTTCAAGAAGACGCTGACCGCCCCAAACGTGCTCTTTAAGTATAGGTTTGAATTTTAGTGGATACATATCTCTCTACTTTTGATTACTCGAAAAGTTGTTCTACTTTGGCAACAACATCCGCCTCATCGGGCGTAATAGGGAATACGTGGCTCGGCTTCAAATACCAAGGCTCCTTATCCTGCATCAATCGCTTCTCACCACCGCCCGTTATGTTCAACATAATCGTAGCCGATGGATCGATATGGCCCTGACGCACCTCCTCGATAAGAGTTGCCAAAGCAATTGCCGGTGCCGAATATATATCTATACCCTCTGTTTCGCGGAATAACTTTGCAGCATTACGAGCCTGCAAATTTGTTGCCATAAGGATTGTGCCGTTGGTTGCTTTCAATGCATCGTATAGACCACCGCAGATGCCGTATGGTGGCTTTCTGTTCGACAACACCTTTGCATCAATCTCTTCGACATCACGACGAGCCTGGTCGTCATCGTATGGCAACATCGCACGCGAGTCAGCCTTCCAAGCCTCGTACATCGGCAAAAATGGAGCATTCTGCGAAACCATCAGACGCATAACCGTATTGCCGAAACGACCATCCTCGATGAGTCGCATATTCGCCTCCCACGCAGCAATAGCACCCGTACCGCTACCTACCGCCTGGAAGTAGTAGTCCGGAATACGGCCGATAGTGGTTGCTGCCGACAAAACGGTCGTAGCCATACCGTCACGACGTGCGATATTCTTCGCTCCGCCCTCGGCATAGAATTTAGGCGATTTGAGAGCTATGTTGCTCAAATTGATAGCATCGAAATAGTCCGCACCACGCTCGCTGGCAATCAACTTCACGCAGTCGTTAAGCGGTTTTTCGAACCACAAAGCATCGAGATTATCTTCGGGAACAGCCAACAAAAGCGGAATATTGTTGTCGGAGCAGACCTTTGCAAAAGCACGAGCCGTATTTCCGGCAGAGGCTACAACCAACACACGCTTCTCGTCGGCGGATGTTCTGGCACATACGCTGTACGCCTCGGTCTCTTTGAACGAGCAGGTTACCATATTGGCACCCTTCTCTGGGAAGTAGCCATTGAAGGTAATATAGAGGTTGTGCAATCCGAGAGCGGCTGCCAAACCTTCGCTCTTGTATGTTACGGGCGAAGCCGAACATTTGAGCATACGTCGCATAGGCAACCAATCGCGGAACTTGTACAATCCGCAATCGCCCTCGTGGAGCGTAAGCTGACGCTTGTCGTAGATTGCTCTGATTAACGATGGTTTGTCGTAACCCTCATAATCGAGCGACCAACCCTTATCTTCAAACTCTTCGCCATTGGCAACACACATCAGGCGATACTTTGTAGGTGTAAATTCTGTCATAAAGTTTAGATTAAATTTTGACAAAAATACAATTTTTGCCCCTACTTGCAGTAGGTATTTATACCTATTTAACCTCAATCGGTCACAAATATATAAAAAATTTTCAAATCAACCACCCTCATACCCATTTTCACCTCCAAAAACGATATAAATCGTCGTTAAAATCGCGTGCAGACCTATTTATATACACTCCGCACACCATCAAAACCCCTTAAACGATGACTATTTTGCAATGAGATATGAAAATTTGCGAATAGTTTTGTAGTTTTGTGATAGCACTGTGCGTCTAATAGACAAACAAAAAAACAATGCAATGAAGAATCAAGAAGCAGAATTTACAAAAATCGTGAGGGAGAACAAGACCGCAATCTACACGGTCTGCTATATGTTCTCCAAAGACAAAGCGGAGGTAGAGGAGCTTTTTCAAGAGGTGTTGATATCTCTATGGAATGGTTTCGCTGCATTTCGCGGTGAGTGCAATATCCGCTCGTGGATATACCGCGTATCGCTCAATACGTGCATCAGTGCCGACCGCAAAAAGAGTCGCCGTAGCGACATCGTGCGTCTAAATATGAATATCAACCTCTTCTCGGACACCGACGAGGAGAGCCGACAAGTGCAGATGCTACGACAACGCATAGGGGAGTTGGGGCTCTTCGATAGAGCTATCATACTCCTATGGCTCGAAAATCTATCATACGAAGAGATTGGTGCAATTGTCGGAATATCCGCTAAAAATGTATCGGTCCGCCTGGTGCGAATCCGTGAGCAACTAAAAAATATGTCAAACAAATAACCCCACACAACTATGAATAACATAGAAACTAACGAAATATTGGAGATGCGTGAACAACTCGCAACCCTCAAAAAGCAACTCAACACGCAAGAGATAATCAACGAGCAGCTGCTCAAAGAGGCTATGTCCCGCAAACTCTCTGCCATTGGACGCAGAGCATTGATACAGTGCATCGTCTGCCTGATAGCCATCCCTCAATGCCTATACACATTCACAAACCTCGGACTAACCAAGACATTCAGTATAACGACCTGCGTGTTGATACTCTTTTCGATGATTAAACTCATAGAGAGCCACATCCGACTACACCGCAGCGACATCCTATCCGGCAACCTCGTAACGGTCTATGAGGAGTTAGCCCGATTGCGAAAAATCTACAATCGCTGGCACTATTGGTCGGTACCGACACTTATGCTCTGGTTTGTGTGGGGTGGATACGAAATCTACACCTATGTCACCCAAGACAAAGAACTGCTGATAAACATCGGAATTGCAGCAATTTTCGGTTGTATTTTGGGCGGAATCTTCGGACTTCGTATGCACAAATCGACACTACGTGACACAAATGAACTATTACATCAAATAGACGAACTTAAATCGTAGTTTTACAGCACAATACATTCGCAAAATCATTTCGCAATCCTGATAGGCTTTCGGCGTTAAACCACCCCCTCACCGAAGGCCTATTTTTGTTCTGTTGCTTATCGTCACGACTCCTACGCGACCAGCCGCACGCACCACCGAAACCTTATCAAATTCAAAAAAAAGTCGAATATATTTTGCAAAAATAAAAATAATGACTACTTTTGCACCACCAAAATCGAGGGATATTCCTCCTTTGGCACGTTGAATTCGTAGCTCAGCAGGTAGAGCACAACACTTTTAATGTTGGGGTCCTGGGTTCGAGCCCCAGCGAGTTCACTGAAAAGATGGTTGCAGTTCCGACAAATTGCAACCATCTTTTGTTCCATTTATACCCTAAACAGCACCAAAAATATCGCTTTTGATAAATTTTATCAACTATTATCACAACACGCTTTTAGGTTTCAATAAAAATTACTATCTTTGCCCGAATATTATATAAAAGATGTGTATGAACGAAATTTTAATAAAAACAATCGCAGAGGCAATTCAAGATAAAAAGGGTAAGAATATTGTATCGCTCGATTTGAGCAAGATGGACGGTGCAATATGTTCGCATTTTGTGGTATGCAATGCCGACTCGACAACGCAGGTGGCAGCAATTGCCGACAGCATAGAGGAGAAGCTCTATACGCAGTTGCACGAATCGCCTTGGCGAGTAGAGGGTAAGCAGACAGGCTTGTGGGTAGCGATGGACTACATCGATGTTGTAGTGCATATTTTCCAGAGCGAGTTGCGAGATTACTACAAACTCGAAGAGTTGTGGGCCGATGCTCCTATGCAACGCTACGAATACGACGAGTAGCGAAAATATTTATAACGCAAATTATAGAAATGGCTGCAAAAAAGAACAATAATAAGAAAAAGCAACTGAACAAGATAGTGATACGCCCCAATATTATGTGGGTGTGGTCGGCTCTGCTTATCATCATTCTCGGCTCTTGGCTCTTCGGTGGGCCATCGAGTGAGCCAATAAAGAGCGATTGGAGCACCATCGAGCAGTTTGTCAAGGCTGGCGAGGTTGCCAAGATGGAGGTTGTGAACCGCGACGAGGTGCACGTATATCTCAAACCCGAGGCTGTCGAGTCGCTGCAATCGATGAAGGGTCTCGACCCACGATACAAGAACATTCCAAAGACGGGCTATCAATTCTACTTCGCCATCGGCTCTGTCGATACGTTCCGTAGCGATATAGACAAGGTCGAGGAGGAGAGTTCGATGCGTGTCAATATCACCTACGACAACGACTCTCGCGATTGGCTCGATATTGCATTGCAGACACTGCCGTGGCTGCTGTTTATCGTCTTTTGGGTATTCCTGCTGCGAGGTTTTGCTCGTGGTGGCAATGGTGGAGGCAATCTGATGAATGTCGGCAAGGCTCGTGCACAGGAGTTCGATCAGGACGACCCTAACCGAAAGATAACATTCAAGGATGTTGCAGGTTTGGAGGAGGCGAAGGTCGAGATTATGGAGATTGTAGATTTCCTCAAAAATGCCCGCAAATATCGCGAACTTGGTGCAAAGATTCCGAAGGGAGCACTTTTGGTTGGCCCTCCCGGAACAGGTAAGACCCTCTTGGCGAAGGCTGTTGCTGGCGAGGCAAACGTGCCATTCCTCTCGATTTCGGGCTCCGACTTTGTCGAGATGTTTGTCGGCGTGGGTGCATCGCGAGTTCGAGATTTGTTCGACCAAGCCAAAAAGAAGGCTCCGTGCATCGTATTTATAGACGAGATTGATGCCATCGGTAGAGCCCGTGGCAAAAATGCCGGTTTTTCGGGAAATGACGAACGAGAAAACACGCTCAATCAGTTGCTTACCGAGATGGATGGTTTCCAGACCAATGCGGGCGTGATTGTATTGGCTGCAACAAACCGTGCCGATATATTGGATAAGGCGTTGATGCGTGCCGGTCGTTTTGACCGCCAAATCGAGGTCGGTTTGCCCGATTTGCACGAACGTCGCGAGATTTTCGACGTACATCTTCGCAAGTTGAAGTTGGACCCACACCTCGACCGCGATTTTCTGGCAAAGCAGACCCCTGGTTTTTCGGGTGCCGACATAGCCAACGTATGTAACGAGGCGGCTCTTATTGCTGCACGTCACAACAAGTCGGAGGTGTCGAAAGAGGATTTCCTCGCTGCTGTTGATAGAATTATCGGTGGTCTTGAACGCAAAAACAAGGTTATAACACCAACCGAAAAGCGAACTATCGCATACCACGAGGCGGGACACGCAACCGTGAGTTGGTTGTTGGAGAGTGCCAATCCGCTGGTTAAGGTTACAATCATCCCACGAGGCAAGGCTCTGGGTGCTGCGTGGTATCTGCCCGAGGAGCGTCAAATTACCACTCGCCACCAAATTATGGATGAGTTGGCATCGACACTCGCAGGACGTGTTGCCGAGCAGATGTTCTTCGACCACGTTTCGACAGGAGCGTTGAACGACCTCGAACGTGTCACGAAGCAGGCGTATGCGATGGTGGTGTACTATGGTATGAGCGAGAAGGTGGGCACGTTGAGCTACTACGACTCTACGGGTCAAAGCGATATGGCATTCACCAAGCCATATTCGGAACGCACCGCACAACAAATCGACGACGAGGTTAAGGCTATCATCGACGAGGCCTACGCTATGGCAAAGCGTACATTGGAGGCTAATCGTGACGGTATGGTACGCTTGGCAGAGCTGCTATTGGAGCGTGAGGTTGTCTTTACGGAGGATGTCGAGGCGATATTTGGCAAACGCAAATCGAAAGAGCAACCATCTACCGACACAACGTCAGAGGTTGCAGAGACATCAACGACAGAGCAAGAGGAGACCACAGAGGCTTAAATTCGAAAACAAACTACTAACTTATGAACGATAAACTTAAAAATCTTTTAGTACGAACAGCAAGCGGTACGGTACTCGCTGTTGTTATGATTGGCGTGATATTATGGTCGCCGTTTGGAGTTATGGCATTTGCATTTGCCATAATGATTGGTGCGATATTGGAGTTCTATTCGCTCTGCAAACACGGAGGTTACTCGCCACGCGTAGTCTTGGGCACCGTATTGGCAACTGCTATGTTTGCTATTGCGGCATTGACCGTTGCTACGCACTCGGATGTTATTACGGGTGCAATAATAGCACAATTGGCAACTATCTGCTTTGCGATGGTGTTGCTCATTGTGCCGATAGTTCTCATTAGCGAAATCTTCACACAGTCGAAGAGCCCAATCGCAAACATTGCAACGACATTTGCGGGTATCGTATATGCGGCATTCCCGATGTGTCTGCTTATTGTGATTGCGATGATTTTGGGCGGTACGGTTGCCGAATGGAGACCTTGGCGTGTTATCGGATTTATCACCATCGTATGGATTAACGACGTATTTGCTTATCTGGTAGGCATTACGATGGGTAAACATCGTCTGTGCGAGCGTATCTCGCCTAAAAAGTCGATAGAGGGTTTCGTTGGTGGCATCGTAGCTGCCACATTGGGAGCAGCTCTCTATGGACACCTCTTTGGTGACAGCATCTACGTATGGGCTGGCCTTGGTGCAATAGTTGCCATTACGGGCGTTGCGGGCGACCTTGTCGAGTCGATGTTCAAACGCTCGGTTGGTGTCAAAGATTCGGGCTCTATTATGCCTGGTCACGGCGGAGTGCTTGACCGTTTCGATGCACTGCTGATTGCCGTGCCATTTGCTTTCGTTTACATTGTGTATTTCTTTGCGTAAAACCTAAAAACTATATAATAAAATGAAAATCAATAAAGAAGGTTACCGAATAATTGCCGTATCGAGCGTATGTTGTCTTGCCATCTGGGCACTCATCTACTATATGTTGCAGGTGCAGGAGAAGAATTGGTTACTCATCATCCTTACGGTTCTGCTCGTAATGTTTTGGGGACTTATCGTATCGTTCTTCCGCGAGCCACGTCGAATAAAGATTCACGACGCCGACCTTGTCTTTTCGCCTTGCGACGGACGAGTAGTGGTTACGGAGGTTGTGGTTGACGACGAGTATTTCCACGGCAAACGTTTGCAGGTATCGATTTTTATGTCGATTACCAATGTGCATATAAATTGGTTCCCTGTGGGTGGTTTGGTGAAGTATTTCAAGTATCACCCTGGACGCTTCCTGGTGGCTTGGCATCCGAAATCGTCAACCGAGAATGAGCGTACGACCACCGTTATCGAGACCAAAAATGGGGTAGAGGTTCTCTTCCGCCAGATTGCAGGTGTTGTTGCTCGCCGTATTATCTCCTATGTAAAAGTTGGCGAGAGCGTAAACCAAAATGATACTTGCGGTTTTATCAAGTTTGGCTCGCGTATTGATATTCTCTTGCCAGAGAATGCAAAGTTGTTGGTTGAGATTGGCGACCGAGTAGTCGGCACACAGACCCCGATTGCACGTATCGACCACTTCGAGAATATCGATGACGAGGTAGTTGAAGAGTAGGTAAAATCCGAAAGCAGAGAGTTTATCGTACGATGAAACAGAGCAACAATTCACTCTCCCGTTTAATCGTGGGAGCCGCTGTAACCGCCGTTATAGTCGGATTGTTGTGGTATTTTCGCACGGTAGTGATTTATATCCTCCTCTCTGCCATACTCGCCATCGTAGGTCGCCCCATCGTACGATTTATGAGTGGCGTAAAGTTCCGACGATGGAACGTGCCTCGTTGGATGGCTGCACTGCTGACATTGGCATTGATGTGGGTAGTTGTTATCGCTCTGTGCTGGTTGGTCGTTCCGCTCGTAGGAGGTCGTATCTCCTCGTTGTCGTCGCTCGATCTGCACTCGGCACTATCCAATATTCAGCAACCAATAGAGCATATCCAGAGCGTAATGTCGTCGCTCTATATTCTGCCTGACGAACAGGTTTCGTTATCCGAGATTTTGATTAATTGGCTTCGCGAGGTTATCAATTTAAGCACTATAAATGCAGCCTTCTCGTCGGTTATCGATATCACGCTGTCGATAGTTGTTGTCTTCTTCTCCATATCATTCATAACCTTCTTCTTTATGAAGGAAGACAATCTATTTACGTCGATGATAACGATGCTATTCCCCGAGAGCTATACCGACAACATCGTGCGAGCATTGAACAAAATCACGGTGCTCCTATCGCGTTATTTCACGGGTTTGCTGACCGAGAGTCTGATATTGATGGTGACCATCTCGATTATCCTGATACTCTGCGGAATGGGTACGGACGATGCTTGCATCATCGGCTTGATTATGGGCATTATGAATGTCGTGCCTTATGCCGGGCCGCTTATGGGTGGCATAGCGTCGCTATTCATAGGTATTGTCGCTCCGATTCACGGCTACACTATCGGGCATACTCTCACGCTTATCGTCTGCGTGCTGCTCATCGTGAAGGGTATCGACGATTTCATTATTCAGCCTACGCTCTACTCCGAACGTGTCAAGGCCCATCCGTTGGAGATTTTCATCGTAATATTGATGGCTGCTTCGATTGCCGGCATTGTCGGAATGTTGGTAGCCATACCATCATACACCGTGCTGCGAGTCTTTGCCAAGGAGTTCTTCTCGCAGTACAGATTAGTCAAAAAACTTACCGAAAATGTGTGATATCGAGATAGAAGGAGTCGTAATCAACGGAAATGCCCTTGGTCGTACCATAGGCTTTCCGACTGCCAATATGAATATTGCCGATGGCACAATCATCGAGAATGGTGTATATCGCTCCAAAATCGAGATTGATGGCAAAACCTAGGATGCGATGTCGAATGTCGGGACACGCCCTTCGGTTGATGGTACCACACGTGTGCTCGCAACACACGTACTAAACTTTAACGGCAACCTATATGGTCGCCGTTTGAAGTTGCGTCTATTGGAAAAAATCCGTGACGAAGTAAAATTTTCATCTATCGAAGCCCTGCAACAACAACTTCTGCGTGACAGAGATTATGTTGCAAGACAAGCCGAAAAGTCTATCTAAAAAATCGACTCTATACGCTCCAAGATAGGGGTGAAGTCGCTATGTGAGTCGGCAAAAGCGTCGTACGATAACTCCGTATCGCCGTGCTCGGGGCAGTCCGAAATCATCTTTACGGCCAACACCGGCAGACCACAACACTGCTTTACAGCGGCAGCCACCGCAGCAATCTCCATATCGAAGATAGCCTTTTCGCACTCGAAACGCTCCATTATCTCCCTAATCATCGGAGCATCGACAAATGAATCGCCCGTAAAGACCGTTGCATCATCGTTGCCCACCAACTCAAACGGGTCGGTAAGTTCCGGAATAAACCCATCGGGAACTCGACAATCGTGATTTAGAGCAACCTTCGGAGCGACAATCTCGCCCTGATGATAGGCAGCCGATCCCGCAGCAAAGCCGACAATCGCTACACCATCGAATTTGCCACGCTCCTCGGTCAGTGCCATTGCTACTGTTGCCGCCGAGAGAGCCTTACCGATACGACTTGTTATCACGCAATAGTCGTTTTTCAACGATTGAGCCTTTGCGATAGTGCTCTTCATATGGCTATACTCTCGCTGTGTTGGAGCGAGTACCAATATACGTCGTGCCATAACTACAAACTCTTCAATAGTTCAACATAGCGACCCATAGCGGCGTTGCTCTCTTCGATAGCATACAGAGCAGGATTGCCACACTGTATCTCGTTCAAACCGACAATATCCTCGGTCGATTTAATTGGGAACACCTCGTCGTAGATGCGAATAAGTGCCGCCTTGATATCCTCGGCCGTCACATCGTTCATTGTCGAGAGGTAGAAACCCGTCTGACACCCCATAGGGCAGAACGAAACGATGCTGCGACCAATCTTCTCGTCCAAACGCATATAGTACGCCATCAGGTGCTCGATTGTGTGGACTACGCCTGCCGATAGGGGCATTTTTGCCATTGGGCGACAAAATCTCAAATCCCACGACAGAATCGACAACTTATCGTCGATTTGGTATGTTGAACGAAGGTAGAGACCCTCGTCGAGTGTTCGATGATCGACATCGAACGACGAAACAACAGATTTTTTCATATCACTATATTTATTATAATTACCAACCAAACTTCTTGCGTTCCCAATTTCCAATCTCCATATCACGCATCTCCGCACCATCTATTGTCAGGCGGATTGCCGTACGAACATTGTGAAAGCCATAGCACCCCGCAGCACCTGGATTAACGTGCAACATATCGTAAACGGGGTCGTATATCACCTTCAAAATATGCGAATGTCCCGCAATAAAGAGTTTCGGACGCACAGCCTGTATCTTTGCCAAAGCCTTCGGATGATAGTGTCGAGGATATCCGCCTATGTGTGTCATCAGCACATCGACCTCCTCGCAGCGAAATAGCGAGAACTCGCCAAACCGACAGCGAACAGAGTGGTCATCGATATTGCCATACACCGCCCTCAATGGCTTAAATGCAGCTATCTCATCGGCAATGGCGGCAGAGCCTATATCGCCTGCGTGCCAAATCTCATCGACATCCCGCAAAAATATTCGCAGCGTGTCGTCGAAAGTCGAGTGTGTGTCCGAGATTATTCCGATGCGTCGCATATATGACCTAATAGTTAGACGACAGATACTCCTTAACCTTAAATCGGGTCGGCAGCGGTTTCAATGCAGGGTTTTCGACCTGCACAACCGTTTGCAGAGGCTTCCTCTCAATGACATACTGCTCGATAAAGGCTCGTATTTCGTTGCGGTTTTTCGTCATCGGCTCCTCTGCAAGCTCGTGGTTACGATACTGTGCCGAGTAGAAGTAATAGGCCGCACCCATCTTCTGCAACTGACGTGCAATCAGTTCCGAGCCATAAAATCCTACGCCGAACATCGAAGCTTTGCGATAGGGTACATTGCTGTCCGAATTGCCGTGAAACATCATAATCGGAGCGGGGGCTGCCTTCCACTCAGGTTTTCCGCTGACCGAGAATATTGCACCGGCAAACGATATAACTCCCGCATAATCAAAGCCCTTCAAAACATCGGCACGCTTATCGCCATTTGCCATATAGTATGCCGCTTGCAGTGTGGTAATAGCACCTGCACTCGACCCACAAGCTATGATTTTCGACCTATCGATATGCCACTCCGCAGCGTGGTCCAAAACGAAACGTGTTGCCGTAAACATATCCTCGACAGCCGAATCTACGGCACGATACATCAACGTCACCAACTCACGTATGCCAGCATCGGCATTGGCATTTTTCAGCACCAAGCGATAATCAATCGATACTACATCAATTCCCAACGTTGTAAGCCACTCGAAGTAGTCCAAATAGTCTTTGTGGGCACGATTGCCACGCACAAAACCGCCACCAAAGGCAAATATCACGCAAGGTCGTTCGCCCGTTACGTTTGGTGCAACATAGTGGTCGAGATAGAGTTTTTCGCCATCCCTATCCGCAAATTGATATGTTTTTGGTTGTGCCATAGCCGTTGCACAACTCAACAATAGTGCAACAAGTGCCAATGTCCAAAGTTTCGTATTACGCATCATCGTTTTACTCCTCTATTGCAATACCTATTTATATTTTCCCTGCCACAACTCTTCGATGCGTGCTGCAATATTTTTCTCGGTGGTGTTGGTCACGTTGGGATGGTAGAACTGCTTGCCTACCAACGTGTCGGGCATAAACTCCTGCGTGACGAAATTGCCTGCAAAATCGTGGGCATACTTATACTCTTTGCCGTAGCCCTCGCGACTCATCAAATCGGTAACGGCATTACGCAAATGCAACGGCACGGGGCGGTTGTTGGTATCCTTCTGCACAAATGCAAGTGCCTCGTTAATAGCCGCATAGGCACTATTGCTCTTTGGCGATGTTGCCAAGTATATCGTCGTCTCAGCAAGTGTTATGCGAGCTTCGGGCATACCTATTTTATGTACCGTATCGAAGCAGGCATTCGCCAACAGCAGTGCGTTGGGGTTGGCAAGTCCGATATCCTCCGAAGCCAAAATAACCAAACGTCGTGCAATAAAACGAGGCTCCTCGCCACCTGCCAACATTCGGGCAAGATAGTATATCGCAGCATTGGGGTCGCTACCACGCACCGACTT
>JAZRCC010000108.1:0-8818 GCA_045635405.1 Alistipes sp. | reverse complement strand
TGGAGTTGCTATTCGAGAGTGGAATGATTGCCAATGCAGCCGATCTCTACTCGCTTCGTGCGATGGATATCGCCACGCTGCCACGTCTGGGCGAAAAGTCTGCCGAGAACATCCTGAACAGCATTGCCCAATCACGCAACGTACCATTTCATCGTGTGTTGTTCGGCTTGGGAATACGTTTCGTGGGCGAGACCACCGCAAAGTATCTCGCCGCACACTTCCGCACAATCGATGCACTTATGGCCGCTTCGCAAGAGGAGTTGTGCGAGGCAGAGGAGGTGGGCGATAAGATTGCCGAATCCATCCGAGAGTACTTTGCCGACGAGGGCAACCGCCATATTATCGAGCGACTGCGTAGTGCAGGGTTGCAATTCGAACAGCAAAACGTAGAGCAGCAATCCGACCTGCTGGCGGGCAAAAACATCGTCGTATCGGGCAAATTCTCGCACTTCTCACGCGAGGAGATAAAGAGCCTTATCGAGCAGCACGGCGGTCGCAATCAATCGGCAGTCGCTGCAAATACCGACATTCTGGTGGCGGGCGAAAATATGGGCCCTGCAAAGTTGCAAAAGGCTCAAAAACTTGGCATTAAGATGATTAGCGAGGAGGAGTTAATCGCCCTTCTCGGCAATAAAACCGCAGAGCAAACCGTTGTTAAGGCGGACGACAAACCAACAGTGTCGCAGCCGGAGCAGACCACACAAACAGAGAGCGTTACGCAAGGCTCGCTCTTTTAGTCTGCCAACACAAAATTATAGGGTATAGAGATGAATAATAACAAGGAACTTTTTCGAGGCACAGGCGTAGCTCTGATTACGCCGATGATGGCAAACGGTAGTATCGACTTTGCAGCATTGGCTCGCACCGTCGAACGACTTATCGAAGGGGGCGTAGATTATATCCTCACATTGGGCACAACATCCGAGAGTCCGACACTTACCGCAGCCGAACGTCAGGCCGTAATGCGATTCGTACGCGACCGAGTAGCGGGACGTGTACCTCTTATGGTGGGCGTTGGTGGCAACTGCACCGCAGCGGTTGTCGAGATATTGCGAAGTTGGGACTTTACGGGCTACTCGGCAATATTGAGCGTCAATCCATACTACAACAAGCCAAATCAGGAGGGTCTGTTCCGCCACTTTATGGCACTTGCCGAGGCGACACCGCTTCCAATCGTACTATACAACATTCCGGGACGCACGGGCGTCAATATGTTGCCTGCGACCGTTGCCCGATTGAGCCACGCAAGCGACCGCTTTATCGGCATTAAGGAGGCTTCGAGCAGCGTAGAGCAGATGGAGGAGATTTGCCGACTGCTACCCGACTTCTTGGTTATCAGCGGCGACGACGCATTGACCGTCGAGTGCATCAAGCGTGGTGGTTGTGGCGTATTGTCGGTAGCCGCACACCTCTATCCGCAACAGATTAGTGACATTACACGTCTTGCTTTGGATGGCAAAATCAACGAGGCAGAGGCTGCAATAGAGCAACTCTTGCCGATTATCGACTCATTGTTTGCGGAGGGCAACCCCGTAGGCGTAAAGAGTGCTTTGGCAATCAAAGGTGTATGCGAGGCGACCGTACGTCTGCCACTCGCCGAGGCCTCCGCAGCACTTGTCGGGCAGCAACAACAACTTATAAATCAATACGAAAAGGCATAACATCAACGAATGAAATTTATCTCAAAAATACGCTGCATAGCACTTATTGCGACGATACTCTGCTCTACCTTTGCAGCACAGTCGCAAACGCCGAATAACGACCTACTCTTCGAGGCGATAAACAACAACGCATCACCATACTACTACCCCAATTTGATGATGCGATATCAGGCAGGCGATGTGCTTACGGCCGACGAGTACCACCACCTCTACTACGGATTTGCCTTTCAACAGGCATATCGACCTTTGCAGGAGAATAAGGGTATGGTGCAGGTGCAAAACATTATGTCGCGACTGTCGATTGATACACCATCCGTAATGGATATCGACCAGCTCATTGCCGCTTGTACCGAGGCGATGGAGATGGACCCCTTTTCGCCCAAGTTGCTCAACATTATGGCGTATGCCTACGGCACTGCAGGCGACAAAAACCGCGAGAAGGCATACGTTGCCCACCTCAACGGCATCCTCAACTGCATAGCCCAATCGGGTACGGGTTTGAAGGAGCGCGAGCCGATGCACATCATTATGTTCTCGCACGCTTTGGACTTTATCGCCGCCAAGGATTGGAACTACCGCAAGGCTCGAATTATCAGTCGCACGGTCGAGTATGTGCCATTCGAGCGTAGCCACAACCGCGTAAAGGGCTACTACTTCGATTACAGCCGCATATATTGGAACAAACCCGAGGGCTACACCTTCAAACGCGACCGTACGTGGCAAATCAACAATATGAAACCAAGAGAGTATAGATAGAATGAGAAACCTTTTGAAATATATCGCTATCGGCACCCTTATCCTCAACTGTGCCATAGCCTGTACAAAGAGCAACCCTGCACCGCAAGGCTCTCTCACAATCAACTCCGGTATCGACAACAACGAGTTGATAGTCAATGGAATGGAGGGCAACTCCGTAGAGTTTCGCATCACAGCGAAGATGGCGTGGGAGTTGTTGCCTACTACGGGCATACAATTCACACCAACGAGCGGCGAGGCTGCTACGGACATAAAAATTACGGCTACCAGCCAACAGTCGAACAACTCTCTTGACAGAGTGCGTTTGGGTGATGTTGTATTCCGCCTTGGCACCACTCGTTTTGTCGGCATTACGGCGTATCAGGCTCCGCAAATCATCTTCAAGGAGTCGGATTTACGCACAATCTCGATAGGTGCCAACAAGGGAGCTCAAACCATCTGCGACTTCACCTGTCCGACCAGCGATTTCGATGTTAAAACCACAGGCGAACTCTCTGCCACCATATCGGTAACCGATGCCACCAAAGGGCAATATCGACTTATTGTCACATCGCAGGCGGACAACGCATCGAACGACACCGCAACAATCGGCTCCGTATCGTTCACGGTCAAAGGCGTTGAGCAGAGGGGGAAAATCGATGTCGTACAGCAGGGTGCCATAAACTTCGACCGTTCGCGTATCCTTATGAACGGCAAGGTTGGCAGCGAGCACACACTTGCACCGCTATCGCCATTTGCCTGCACCGTATCGACTACGAGCAGCAACTTCGCCGTACAGTGCAATGCCGACAACACCATCACCCTCACCACCGTACGTCAAAACGACACCAACGAGGAGTGTTTGGCAGGAACTATCGTCGTAGCACTGCGAGACTACCCATCGTGCCGCACCGAGATTGACGTATGGCAACACGCTGCACAGTGCAAAGAGACTCTATTGTTCTACTATCTCGGCACCTCGTTGCGAAGCTACTTCCTCACCAACCTCGATATGGTCGAGAGGGCTCTGGATGAGCAACCATCGTCGAAACGCATCGTGACCCTATTGCAGACATCGGCAAATCGAGCCGAGTTGTACGAACTCTACTACGACCGCTTCGACAAAGTCACACATCGCAACTTTATCAAGGAGGTGACACTGCCGGCAACCTACACGGCGTCGATGTTGGCGGACGTTTGGGGCGAGATGATGAGTGTCGCACCCGCAAAAGAGTACTCGCTGATTGTCGGCTCGCACGGATTGGCGTGGATTCCGAAGGAGAGCACCTCGCCAAATGCACCACTCTCGGCAGAGGCCTTTGCAGAGTATTGGCGACCACTGCCACAATCGGATATGGTGCGATTTATCGGCGAGGGAAATGCCCGCACGCACATCAACACTACGGAGATTGCCGAGGCTACGTCGATGCTCAATATGGCGTTCCGATACATCATTTTCGATGCCTGCTATATGTCGAACATCGAGTCGGCATACGATATGCGTAACGCAGCGAAGTATATCCTTGCATCGCCTTGCGAGATTTTGGCTCGTGGTCTGCCCTACGACCACATCGTGCCTATAATGCTTGGCGACGACGAGACACAGCCGATGTTGGATAGGGTTGCAAAGTGCTTTGTCGATGAGGCTATGGCTGCCGAAACGGGTCGTATTTCGGCTTGTACGGCGGTCGTAAAGTGCGATGAGTTGGAGGCTCTTGCCACATCGTTTAAGAAGGTATACAAGAGCATAGCAGCAAACTTCGATATCTCAAATTTGCAGGCTTATGACGGCATCAACGCCTGGTCACACCCTAAACACAACTTCTTCGATTTGATGGACTTTGCAAAGCAGGGCTGCACCGATTCGAAGGCGTTGGCGACATTCGAGAAGTGCTTTGATAGTTGCGTATCGGCTCGATATCACACTCCATCGTTCTACTCGGCATACAACAACGATATGAACGATATACTCCGCTATTGGGGCGTAACAACCTCCCTACCTATTCTGTGCGACCAATCGGGTCCACTCGACACGGTTGAAAAGTTGCAGCAGACAGCGTGGTACAAAGCTATCTCCGAGTAGCGTCTGCAAAGAGTTGAGCAAACAAAAATTGGGGTTGGCAATCGCTGCCAACCCCAACTCTTTTTATGGTATCGTAACGACTACTCCTCGTAAGCGTCACGCTTCATCTTCCACATAGGAACGAAGATCAATGCACCAACGACAGCCATTGCCACCATTGCTACAAATACACCGTGCCATCCCCACTTCGAGTCGGCGATAAGACCAAAGCCCCAACCCGAAACCAATACGCTGACATAGCTTACAAAGCCAATAAGACCATTTGCGGTTGCCGAGGCCTTACGAGTAGCGTGGTTCGATGCGATAACACCGATAAGAGCTTGTGGGCCATAGATAAAGGCACCTGCCAACGCCAAAACCAAGAGGAGTACAAGCGGAGTAGCACCTGTGGTCTGCAATGCAATAAAGCCCAATACAGCGACCAAAGCACCCAACATACAGAAGAGGCAAGTGCGGGTTGCACGACCACCAAAGACCTTATCGCTAATCCAACCTGCTGCCAACATACCGATAACACCGAAAATCTCGAAGATGATTACGGTCCAACCAGCCAACTCGGCGGTCATATGGCAGTGCTCACGCAAGAATGTAGGACCCCAATCCAATACGGCAAAGCGGATGATATAGACGAAGAAGTCAGCAACCGCCAAAGCCCAGATGATAGGGTTTTTCCAAACGTGCTTCATAATGAAGGCGTTAATCTCCTTTTTGCTCTCCTTTGGAGCATTTGCCTCGCCATCGTTACCCTCCGACAACTCCGGAAGACCTACCGACTTTGGAGTATCACGCAAAATCCAAGCGGTGATAACCACACCTACGCCTGCGATGATTGCAGGGATGAGGAATGCCCACTGCCAAGCACCTACGTTCTGTGCTGCTGTCAAAACGGCTGGCTCTGT
This sequence comes from Alistipes sp., assembly GCA_045635405.1. GTDB lineage: Bacteria > Bacteroidota > Bacteroidia > Bacteroidales > Rikenellaceae > Alistipes. The sequence goes on along the minus strand of JAZRCC010000108.1, from coordinate 3,440 downwards.
AATATCCTTGCCGAGGTTCTGTGCGATGGTCTGAACCATTGCAGGGTCACCCGACATATCGACACCCATCGAGCCCATAATCAACACGCCGCAGAGCACACCTGCCAAACCTGCACCAATCGAGTGCGAAGTGTTCCACAACGACATCTTTGTCGAGAGCTCCGACGAAGGCACCCAACGAGGAATCAGACGCGAGCAAGGAGGGAAACCACAACCCTGGAAGATGTTGTTTACAATCCACAGTACGGACAACACCAATACGAATGTTCCGACAAAAGCCTCACCCTCGGCTACACCTGCGAGAGCCGCTGCGATTTTGGCACCGAAGCCAAAGAGGAATGCGGTAACCGTACACACTGCCAAACCTGTTACCATATGCCAACGACCATTGATACGGTCAGCCAACATACCATTAACGAGCTTCGACAAGCCGTAGAGGAAACCTGCTGCCGACAAGATACCTCCCAACGTAGCCTTGCTGATACCATACTCGGCGGTCAGACCCGGCATAGCGAACGAGAAGTTCTTGCGAATCAAATAGAAGAAGATGTAGCCTACCATCGTTCCGATGATGGTACGCCACTGCCAATACTTAAACTTTTTTTGTTGTTCAGCTGTCATTTTTTTATGTTTTAGGTTTTACTTTTATTACTTTGCAAACTCCGCTGCAATGGTGGCATACTCAGCAACAATTGCATCAACGAGTGGCGATGCTGCATCGAGCGACGCAGTGCGAATAATGGCCTCGCGTACGCCAACCTCGGCGATGAGTTTTTGCAACTCTACGCTCTGACCATCCTCGGCATTGGCATAGTGCAGTGCAGCAGCGATACCCTTGACGAGGTGCGGAGCCTCAACGCCCGCTCCGATTGCCGTAACGGTTGGGTTGATAAGGCGATCCGTCGCCGACAACTTACGCAACGGCTCACGACCTACGCGTGTAACATCGTCTTTCAGATATGGATTCTTGAAGCGACCGATAATCTTGTCGATATACTTGAAGTGGGCCTCCTTGTCGAAGCCGTGCTTTGCAATCAGACCCAAACCGCTCTCGCACATTGCAGCGTGTACGGTTGCGTAAATCTGCTCGTCGGCAATACTCTCGTCGATTGTCGAGTAGCCCTTCAAACAACCCAGATATGCGGTGATTGCGTGACCCGTATTGAGTGTAAAGAGTTTTCGCTCGACATAAGCCAACAGATTGTCTGCCAAATTCATACCTGCGATATGAGGCACCTCGCCAACAAATGCAGCCTGCTCGACGTTCCACTCATAGAACGCCTCTACGACCACGTCGATAGGGTTTTCGGTACGAACAGGAGGCACGATACGGTCCACCGAACAGTCAGGGAAACCTACCCAACGCTCACAATATGCAGCATCCTCACCTTCGAGCAGTGCTACGACCGCCTGACGAAGTTGCGACGATGCACGAACAGCGTTCTCGCAAGCGATGATATTGAGCGGCTGCTCGATGCCACGCTCACGACGCAACTTGATACCACGAGCGATTGATGGGGCGATGCGTGGGAGAATTACCACACCTACGGCTGTCGTAATAATATCAGCCTGTGCAATCTCCTCGACCACTGCATCGGTTGTCGAATTTACGCCCGATATATTGGAGATAACCTGCTCCTGACACTCTACGTCCATCACCTTAACCACATACTTGCCATCGGCATTGATGCGGTCGATGACCTCCATATTTACGTCGGCAAAGGTTACGTGATAGCCACCCTGCTCCAAAACTGCACCGATAAAACCACGTCCGATATTACCGGCACCAAATTGAATTGCTCTTTTCATTATAGTTATCTATTTTGTATTGATTTCCCAACCACGTTGCAATGCATTGAGCCTCGCACATAACACCTCTCGCCCAACAGCACAACATCTGCAACAACTTACAAAATTAGTTTTTTTTCGATAAATGTCCAAAATTTTTCATCTTAAATTCAAAATAGGTATCGAATTCACAATAAAATCTACGAAAGGTCGTTTCTTTTTCAACAAAAAAAGTGTTAATATTGCGTAAGCAAATTAAAATTTAGAATATTATGAGACATAGCACATTCACAATCATCGCAACAGCTATTGTTGCAGCCGTTGGAGGCAGCTTCATCACATCGTGGGTCAGTGCCAAATATCTTGCTGACAACAGGGTCGAATATATCGAGCAGACCGTCGAGCGAACACCTGCTCTCGGGGCTCAATTCACATCATATCAACAGGGCTCATACCCCGATTTGACCTATGCGGCGGAGAATGCGGTGCGTGCCGTAGTGAATATCGAGGTTATCTCCGAAATCGAGATTCCGCAGCGTATGCACCACCCATTTTTCGAGTTCTTCGGTATTCCGCAGGAGCAGGGTGGTCCACGTCGTCGTGAGCAGCGTTCGGGTGGCTCGGGCGTGATTATCTCGACCGACGGCTACATCGTAACCAACAACCACGTTGTCGAAAATGCCACCAAGCTGCGTGTAAAGCTCAACGATGGTCGCACGTTCGACGCTCACACCATTGGTCGTGACCCCGCTACGGATGTTGCTCTGATAAAGATTGAGGCAACCGAGCTTCCGACACTCGCATTCGGTAGTTCCGACGCTCTGCGTCTGGGCGAATGGGTATTGGCTATCGGCTCGCCTTTCGATTTGCAATCGACCATTACGGCAGGTATCGTATCGGCAAAGGCCCGTCAGTTGGATGTTATTCCCGACAACTTCCGCATCGAGTCGTTCATTCAGACCGATGCTGCCGTAAATCCGGGCAATTCGGGCGGAGCATTGGTAAACGTACACGGCGAGTTGGTCGGCATAAATACCGTTATCAAATCATCGACAGGCAGCTACATCGGCTACTCGTTTGCCGTACCCGAGAGCATCGTTCGCAAGGTAGTAAACGACTTGAAGGAGTATGGTATCGTACAGCGTGCAATGTTGGGCATATCGTACCGCTACATCGACCAGGACTTCATAGACAATATGAGCGAGGAGACCGGCATTAAGGAGGTCGGCGGAGCCTACGTCGCATCGGTTGTCGAGAATGGTGCCGCTTCGGAGGCAGGCATCCGCAAGGGCGACGTTATCATCGCCATCGACAATGCAAAAATCGACTCACCAACAGCCATAAATGAGCAGATTGGCAAGCATCGTCCGAACGATGTGATAAAAATTACGGTAAAAAGAGGCGGAGATGTGAAACATTTTGAGGCAACTTTGCGTAATAAGGCAGGTAAAGCAGAACTACTTGCACGCGGAGCCATCGATATCTCCGAGGTTTTGGGCGGACAATTTGTTGAGGCAGACGAGAAGTTGTGTCGCCGTTTGGACATCCGAGGAGGATTGAAGGTCGTAGCCATTAAGCAGGGCGGACTCCTTGCAAAGGCACGTGTAAAAGAGGGCTTTGTGATTACGCATATCAACGACCGCACGGTAAGC
>JAZRCC010000107.1:0-2071 GCA_045635405.1 Alistipes sp. | reverse complement strand
ATACGACGAACACCAGCCGAGATAGCACCCTCGCTGACAATCTTTACAAAACCGATATTACCCGTAGCCGAAGTGTGCGTACCACCGCACAACTCAACCGAGTCGCCAAAGCGTACCATACGCACCTTATCGCCATACTTCTCGCCGAACAACATCATAGCACCGGCAGCCTTTGCCTCCTCCTGTGTTGCCTCGCGATTCTCTACGAGTGGGTCGTTTGCACGAACGGCCTTATTAACCAGACGCTCAACCTCACGCAACTCCTCGGCAGTAACCTTCTGGAAGTGCGAGAAGTCGAAACGCAACGAGTCAGGCGATACCATCGAGCCCTTCTGCTCAACGTGTGTACCCAACACCTGACGCAATGCTGCGTGCAGAAGGTGAGTTGCCGTGTGGTTATTGGCTGCACTTTGACGCTTATCGCGATTTACGACTGCGTGGAACGAAGCCTCAACACTTTGAGGAAGTTTGTTTGCAACGTGGATAATCAGACCATTCTCCTTCTCGGTAGCGACAATCTCCGTACGCTCACCGTCGCACTCGATATAGCCAACATCGCCAATCTGACCACCCGAATTTCCATAGAACGGAGTGCGGTCGAATACCATCTGGTATGTGGTCTTATTCTTGGTCTGCACTCGACGATAGCGGGCGATACGTACATCGCACTCCAACATATCGTAACCAACGAATTCGCTCTGTTGCAACTCGAACAACTCCTGCCAATCGTCGATATTTTGTGCAGCAGCGTTACGCGAACGCTCCTTCTGTGCCTGCAACTCCTTCTCAAATCCCTCCAAATCGATATCTACACCCTGCTCACGAGCAATAAGTTCGGTCAAGTCGATTGGAAAACCGTACGTATCATAGAGTACAAATGCATCGCGACCCGAAATCTTGGCACCATTGAGGTTTTTGATAATCGACTCCAACATATTGATACCCGTTGCAAGCGTACGCAAGAACGAATTCTCCTCCTCCTCGATAACTCGCTCGATGAGGATCTGCTGTGCCTTCAACTCGGGATACTGCTCACCCATTTGAGCCACAAGACCTGCAACCAAACGGCAGATAAATGGCTCGTTGAAGCCCAAATATGTATAGCCGTAACGCACCGCACGACGCAAAATTCGGCGAATTACGTAACCGGCCTTTACGTTCGATGGCAACTGACCATCGGCAATCGAAAAGGCGATAGCACGCAAGTGGTCGGCGATAACTCGCATCGCAACATCGACGCTCTCATTCTCGCCATACTTCTTGCCCGACATCTGCGAGATAACGCCAATCGTAGGTTGGAACACATCGGTATCATAGTTCGACTTCTTGCCCTGCATAATCATACAAAGACGCTCGAAGCCCATACCCGTATCAACGTGCTTTGCTGGAAGCGATTCGAGCGAGCCGTTTGCCTTGCGATTGAACTGCATAAATACGAGGTTCCAAATCTCGATAACCTGTGGGTGTCCCATATTGACCATTTCGCGACCCGACTTAACGGCAATCTCCGCCTCGTCACGCAAATCGAAGTGGATCTCGCTACAAGGACCACAAGGGCCTGTCTCGCCCATCTCCCAGAAGTTGTCGTGCTTGTTGCCACGAATGATATGGTCCTCTGGCAAGTACTGCTTCCAATAGTTGTAAGCCTCCTCATCGAATGGCACGCCATCCTCCTCGGAGCCCTCGAATACCGTAGCATACATACGCTCCTTTGGCAAGTGATAGACCTCGGTCAGCAACTCCCACGCCCAAGCGATTGCCTCGCGTTTGAAATAATCGCCAAACGACCAGTTACCCAACATCTCAAACATTGTATGGTGGTAGGTATCGTGACCCACCTCTTCGAGGTCGTTGTGCTTACCCGACACACGCAAACACTTCTGCGAATCGGCTACACGCGGCCACTTGCGAGGTGCGTTGCCGAGGAAAATATCCTTAAACTGGTTCATACCTGCATTGGTAAACATCAAAGTTGGGTCATTCTTAACGACCATAGGAGCCGAGGGTACAATCTCGTGCTGCTTTGTTCTGAAAAATTCCAGAAACGCTTCTCTAATTTTATTCGATTCCA
>JAZRCC010000106.1:0-2603 GCA_045635405.1 Alistipes sp. | reverse complement strand
CGCTTACGGTGGCTGCAATTGGTTATAAAATTTATCGCACCCCAAACACCCCAAAAGATGAGTAGTCAAAAAGTTGCTATATTCGATTTGGACGGCACACTGCTGAATACCATAGGCGACCTTGCCGTTGCCTGCAACCATATGTTGCGACTTCGCAACCTTGCGGAGCACACCTACGAGGAGTATTGCCACTTTGTCGGCAACGGCATAACCCGACTTGTCGAGCGAGCTCTGCCCGAGGAGTTGCGTACGGAGGAGTATATCGCTGCGGCACGACGCGATTTCATCGAGTTCTATATCGAGCATATCGACTGCCACACCACACTGTACGAGGGTATCGAGGAGATGTTGGCAACGCTATCGGCTGCGGGCGTAAGGCTGGCTGTTGCATCCAATAAATTCAATGCCGGCACACGCAAACTCATCGGTCGGTTCTTTGGCGATATCCCTTTTGTCGCCATATATGGCAATCGTGATAATGTGCCGTTAAAGCCCGCTCCCGACGTACTGAACGAAATCGTCGAGGAGTGCCAAACCACTGCAACCGAGTGCTTTATGATTGGTGATTCGGGTGTCGATATGGATTGTGCAAAGCGTGCCGGAATCTGCTCGATAGGCGTAACGTGGGGCTTTCGTTGCCGCGAAGAGCTCGTACAACACTGTGCGGAGCATATTGTCGATACCCCACAAGATGTTGTGCGTCTAATTCTCGGGAAATAGGCAATTATTTGCGACGATACTCCTCGATTGTGAAGGGGTATTCAAACTCCTCGCCACGCTCATAACGCTGCGAAGATATCAACTCCCACTCACTGCGACTCCACTGCGGAAACGAGGCATCGCCCTCATAGTCATGATGCACCGTCGTAAGGCACAAACGGTCGGCATAAGGCAGAGCCTGCTCATATATTTGCGAGCCGCCTATAATAAAAATCTCCTCGTCGGCAGCAAGAGCCAAAACCTCCTCCAACGAGTGTACCACATCGCAACCCTCGATTGAGATTGGCTGGCGTGTGATGACAATATTGCGACGCTTCGGCAGCGGACGGCCTATCGACTCGAAGGTCTTGCGACCCATAGCAACCGTATGACCCTGTGTGGTCGTGCGAAAGTGTACCATATCCTCGCGAATATGCCACAAGAGTTGATTTTCGGAGCCTATAACCCCATTCTCGGCAACTGCCACTATTATCGTAAGCATCGTTATCTGATTTTTGTTTCGACAAAATTAACAAATCTCGGGCGACTTTCCAAAAAATCGGAGATAAAGGTTGTACCAAATTTTGCGATAACGCCAATTCATCGTATCTTTGCCGCCGTGAAATTTTGGCAAAAATATCGCTCTGAATATATCGCAAACCTGCGATTGGCACTACCTGTTGCTTTTGCACAGTTGGGCTATATCGTCGTACAGTTTGCCGACAATGTGATGGTCGGAAGCTATGGCGGTAACGACCCACTGCCGCTGGCGAGTGTAGGTTTTGCCATAATGACAAGTTATCTATTCTTCTGCTTTGCAACGGGCATAACGCTCGGTATTACGCCCCTAATCGGCGAGTGTTTCACCCAAAACAGATTCAAAAAAATCGCCCACTATCTCCAAAGCGGATTGCTGCTTAACGTGCTGCTCGGCATCGCGTTTATGGTGTTGCAGTTATCGTTTACGCCACTGCTCTATGCAATGGGTCAGCCTGCGGAGGTGGTCGATATGGCCGTTCCCTACTTCCACCTTATGGCATACAGTATGCCGTTTGTGATGCTGTTCGGCTGTCTGCGTCAATTTTTGGAGGGGCTCGGCAACACCAAACTCGCAATGGCTGCAAGCATCGTTGCCAATGTTGTCAATATCCTCCTCAACTACATATTCATCTTCGGCAAATGGGGCTGCGAGCCTATGGGTGTTACGGGTGCAGGTCTTGCAACGCTCATCGCTCGAATATCGGCATTTGTCGCACTGCTGCTATTTATGTTTATCCAGCGAGAATATCGCTTCTACATCAAACTGTTCGAACGCCGCATCGACTATTTGAAGCGGTGCAAAAAGTTGCTTGCAATAGGCACTCCGATGGCCATTCAGATGCTATTGGAGGAGAGTGCTTTTGTCGGTACGGGTATTATGATGGGTTGGTTTGGCGAGGAGGCCATAAGTGCCAACCAGATAGCCGTAACGTATGGCATAAATGTCTTCCTGATAACAATCTCCATAGGCTCGGCAGTCACTATCCGCACATCGCACTTCTATGGCGAACGAAACAGCGAGGGAATGCGTCGTACAGTCATATCGGCACTCCATATGGCACTTGCGTGGGGCGTAATTGTCACCCTGTCGTTCATTCTGCTGCGACACATCTTGCCGCTGCCATTCACCACAAACCGTGAGGTTTTGGATATCGCCTCGCAGTTGATAATCTTCTATGGCGTATATCAGATTGTCGATGTTACGCAGTGTACGATGATTGGCGTATTGCGAGGTTTGCAGCAGGTTCGCATCATCGCCATAATCTCGTTTTTGGCATATATTGTCCTCAACATCCCTATCGGCTATCTCTTCGCCTTTACGTTTGGAATGGGCCCGAGCGGATTGATTTTAGGCTTCCTCTTTG
>JAZRCC010000105.1:0-9569 GCA_045635405.1 Alistipes sp. | reverse complement strand
GTAGAGGCAATGCCCATCTTCGCCTATGCGGTTGCGGGCAAAGACCGGAAAGCGGATATCGTAGCAGGTCTGTAACAGAAATCGCACACCTCGCCACTCGACCGTAACACGCTCGGTGCCTGCGGTATATCGTTTGGTCTCGCCACCGATACGGAACAGGTGGCGTTTGTCGTAGCGTGCCGCAACGCCCTCGCTCGTGACGAAATAGAATCGGTTGCGAAACGACCCATCATCCGCCTTGATTATCAACGAGCCAGCCACGGCACAGTCACGCTCGCGTGCGGTCTGCAACATAAACGCCAACGATGGGCTCTCCTCCTCGGTCTGGGCTACCTCTGCCGCCTCAATCGTAAAGCCACTACTCCACATCTCGGGCAGTACATACAACTCGGCACCCTCGCCCCGACTAATCAAGGCTCGTACCTTATCGATATTCTCCTGCTCAGCGTGCCACGCTATATCGAGTTGTAAAACGGCAATCTTCATACCCCGTGACGGCTAATATATCATCTGCGGCCTACTCTAATAGCCGAAAATCTCCTCTTGGCTGACAAACTTAACGTCGCCCAACTTACGCAGATAACGCATATCGACATCGTGGCGGTCGCCCAAAATACCGTAGTTGTATTTGCGGCCCTTGATGCTTTGCTGTTGGAACTTGACAACATCATCCAAAGTGAGACGCTTCACACCTTCGTAGATAAACTTATCGTTATTCTCCATACCGAACAACTTATCGTTCACATACGACCACAATACATCAATTCGCACGGTGCGTTGCGTTGCGTAGTTGCTCAACATACCCTGTTTTGCCAACTCGAAAGCCGCCTCCGACTGTGGCATATCCTCGATAATCTCGTCGAAAGCCTCGATTGCCTGACGCATCTTATCGTTTTGCGTTGCAATGAATGCCGAGAAGGCGTATGGCTGGCTCTTAATCGATGGGGTCGTATAGTGTGCCCACGCCGAATATGCTAAACCACGGGCCTCACGCATCTCTTGGAACACAATCGCATTCATACTGCCGCTGAAATAGGTGTTATAGAGCTCTGTTACAGCGTCCAACTCCTGATTGTAGCGTTCGTCGTTGCACGAATATTGCAGGTAGTAAATCTGCTTTGCATCGTATTGAGCGAACGTAACCGTAGGCTTATTAACACGCTGTCGTGGCAGTGGTGCAAACTCCGTAGGGAGCAGTTTCTCGCCAACCTTATGCGATGCGTTGAGCAGTTTGACCAATGCACCACACTTCATCGGACCATAGTAGAGAATTTGGTGCTCGTAATCGGCAAGCGAACGAATTCGACCGAGCAGCTCATCCGACGTAAGTGCCTGTATAGCATCGTTCGACAAGACGGTACGGCGAATAGCATCGGCACCATAGTTCACATAGCGTGCCAAAGCTCGATAGTTCGCCTGTTGGTCGCTCTTATCGTTTTCGCGTTGTTTGAAGATGTCGCTCTTAATCTCCGCCAACACAGCATCGTCGCCCTTGACATTTGCCAAATACTCCTCCGCCAAAGCTATTGCCTTATCCATATTATCGCTCAAACCTGACATCACCACATAGGTCTGTGTGGCAGTGCTGACAACATTCAACGAGCAGGCTATCGAGTAGAGTTCACTCTGCAACTCGGCAAGCGTTTGGCGGTCGGTACCCAACATATTCATATAATCGACCGCAATCGACATTGCCGGGTCGGTATTCGTGCCACGATTGTAGAGATAGATAAGCGAGAAGAGTTTGTTGGTCTCGTTGCGTTTATACAACACATCGACGTTGCCATTCATCTTCGTAAGCGACATATCACGCTCATAATCGACAAACACAGGCTCGATTGGTTTAACCGCACTATTCTGAATATCCAAAAGGAATTGGCTCTGCTCATCACGATTTGTGGCGATAGGGGTAATCTGCGGCTTCTCGATTTTGTGTGCCGACTCATCCTTGCCCTGACGCTTGTAGATGACCACAGCCGACGATGCCGCAAGACGGCGATTTGCCCAATCGACAACATCGCGTTTGGTAACCTTTGCAGCACGCTTTTCGTAGTTGACAATATCTCGCCAATCGATACCGTTTACGAACGACGACGACATCAATACCGTGCGGCCCATATTCTCCTCGATAGAGCCCATACGGTACACTCGCAGATTGGCAATAATCGACTCCAACAACTTCTCGTCGAACTCGCCTCGGCACAACTTGCCGACCTCTTCGAGGTAGAGTTGCTCAACCTCTTCGAGGGTCTGACCCTGTTTAGGCTCGCCATAGGCAATCAAAATTCCCATATCGGTCAGCGTCTCGGCTCCAGCAAATCCCGACAATATGCGTTGCTGCTGGATAAGGTCGGTATCTACCAAACCACACTTGCCGTTATAGAGTATCGATGCAACTATATCCAACATCAGTGCATCGTCACTCGCAGCACCTTCGGTAGCCCAACCTACCAACACGCTCTCGTTCTGCAAGCCATAGACCTCGTCGTGGCAGATTGCATCACGCTGTGCAACGCTATACTCCTCGACCTTCGGCAGATTTTCGTTAGGCTGCATCGCACCGAAATATTGGTCGATAAGATGAATAGCCTCATCGGGATTGAAGTCGCCCGACAGACATATCGCCATATTGTTCGGCACGTAGTACGTTTTGTAGTAGTTCTTGATATTGGTAATCGAAGGATTTTTCAGATGCTCGGGCAGACCGATTGGCGAGTGGTGACCATACGGATGGTTCGGTGCCATATGTTGAATCAATCGCTCGAAGAGTTTGCTCATATCGCGAGTCAAGCCCATATTGTACTCCTCATAGACGGTCTCCAACTCGGTGTGAAATCCTCGGATAACTGCATTTTCGAAGCGGTCGGCTGCAATCTTTACCCAATTTTCGAGCTGATTCGACGGAATCTCGTCGTGATACGCTGTCTCGTCGTACGATGTCCACGCATTCGTACCACTTGCACCGATAGCCTGCATCAACTTATCGTATTCGTTTGGAATGGCATACTTCGACGCCTCCTGCGATACGCTGTCGATTTGTGCATAGATACGCTTACGCTCCTTCTCGTCATCCGTTGCACGATAGACCTCGAAGAGTCGCTCAATCTCGTCGAGCAGAGGTTTCTCGACTGCATAGTCCTGCGTACCGAACTGCTCGGTACCCTTAAACATCAAGTGCTCGAAGTAGTGAGCCAAACCCGTTGTCTCCTTCGGGTCGTTCTTCGAACCTACACGAACCGTAATCATCGTCTGAATACGCGGAGCCTCACGGTTTACCGACATATAGACCTTCAAACCATTATCGAGCGTATAAATTCTCGTCTTTGTGGTATCTCCCGACACCTTCTCGTACGGATACTCCGCACACGACACCATTGCACACAAGGCAACGATAGTCAGAAAAATCTTTGATAGTTTCATATCTTTTCTCTTGTTACTAAATCACGTTTTTCACAACTGCCCACACATCGCCAACAATGCTCCAAGCCATAGCCAGCACCAATGCGAATTTCAACCCCGTGCCGACCAAAAATGCGGCAAACGACGCCAAACCCGAACGCAACGCACGCCCCTTATCACGACCATCGCGAATGAGTTCGCCCACGACGGCACCCACAAAAGGGCCGATGATTATGCCGACAATACCGCCGAGCAACATACCTGCAATCATTCCCGCCGTAGCTCCACGAACGCCCTCTTTCGAGCCGCCCGCAAATTTGGTAAATTGTGCCGGCAATATAAAGTCGGCAATGGTCACCACCACCGAGAGGACCAAATAGAGCCACAACTGCGTAGTGGTAATCTGCGACGCTTCGCAAAAGCTCGTTGCCAACAATCCCAAATATGCCAACGCAACACCCGGAAGCACCGGCACAAAACAGCCGAGCACACCCAAAAGTATCAGCACAATGGCTACAAATATGAGCAAGAACTCCATTCTATGCTAACGTTACTTAACCAACTTATTAGTTGCCGTATCGGGGAAAATAACCCAAGGCTTAAACTCTTTGGCTGCCTCAAAATCCATCTGGGCATAGGAGATAATGATTACCACATCACCCACCGACGCCTTATGAGCCGCTGCACCATTGAGGCAGATTACGCCACTTCCGGCCTCGCCCTCGATAGCGTAGGTCTCCAAACGCTCGCCGTTCGTAACATTTACCACCTGCACCTTCTCGCCACAAATAATATTAGCAGCCTCCATCAGACTCTTGTCAATGGTGATGCTGCCAACATAGTTCACGTTTGCCTGTGTGATAGTCACACGATGGATTTTCGATTTCAGACACTCGATTATCATCTCTATTTAAGTTTTATGTTATCAATCAATCGTATTTCACCCGCCTGTACCGCTATGCAGCCCTGAATACGCGGAGCATCACTCCACGAAGCAACGCTCTGCATCGTACGAGCATCGACCGCATCGAAATAGATGCACTTCAAGAGCGGGTTGGCGTTAATCTCCGCCTCGACCCAACCAATCAACTCGGCAGGTTGCATCTCCGCCACGAGTTGCGATGCACGCTGCAACGTAGCATAGATGTGAGGTGCTGCCTTGCGGTGCTCCGGTGTAAGCAGCAGATTTCGCGACGAGAGTGCCAAGCCATCGCTGTCGCGAACGATTTTGCACTCGACAATCTCGACCGGCAGAGCAAGTTGCTCGACTATTGCACGCACTACGGCAATCTGCTGAAAATCCTTCTCGCCAAAGTATGCCTTCGTAGGCTCGACTATCGCAAAGAGGCGGCTTACAACCTGTGCCACACCGTTAAAGTGGCCCTTGCGGGTTGCACCCTCCATAACCTTGTCGATTTGACCAAAGTCAAAGATGCGGGTGTCGGGTTCGGGATATATCTCTTCGACCGATGGGAACAACACATAGTCCACACCTGCGGCTTCGAGCATTGCTGCATCGGCCTCGGGCGTGCGAGGATAGTGTTTAAGGTCGTTCTTATCGTTGAACTGTGTAGGATTTACAAAGACACTGACAACAACAACATCGCACTCGCGACGTGCCTGCTCAACCAACGAAATGTGTCCTGCGTGCAGGGCTCCCATAGTTGGCACAAAGCCAACCGTTGCCTCTGCGTGCGAAGCCAAAGCCTCGCGTAACTCTTTTACGGTTTCAAAACTCTTCATTATTTCAAGCTGCTCCTTTGAACTTTTATTTTGTTATCTGCTCCAAAACGGCTGCAAAGTTATAAACTTATTCCATAAAATCAATGTTTACATTGATAGCTCATCACGGCTCTGCTCTGCAATCTCAATCGGGTTGTCGCTATCGCTCTGCACGACCACGACCTTGCCACTATACAAGCGGATAAGATAGAGGTCGTCGAACGACGTTGCATACATTGCGAACTGTCCCAATCGGCGACTCGAAAAGTGCCCAAAGTAGCCAAACAGACCCGCACAGCCTCCCATCGTAACGACAAATCCCATATCACGTCGTGCGAGTGGGCTTATCGAGGCGATATCGCGACGGTATATCGTTATGCTATCGTAGCGTCGCAACACCACAATCTTCTCATCGTCCACCTCCAAGCGTTGTGGCGAGTAGCCCTCACACACCAACATCACACCCAAAAGCGTGACAAACGGCAACAAAAACGCCCAACCACGAACATCGCCTGCTATGCAGACCGTATATACGAAGCCTACAAAAGCGGCAACAACCATCAGCACCAGCAGCGATGTCATAACCCACACCTGCCAGCACCAACGATAGTTTACCGTGCGATGATATAGTTGCCCTGCTGCCATTCGTTAGAACTGAACCTTAAAGCCTACCAAGCAGTTGATACCCAATTCGCGATAGTATGCCCAACGATAGATATTCATATTTGCAAGGTTACGACCCTCGACGAACATTGTCCAATGTTTCGAGATAAACACGTCGAACTTCAACCCCACATCCACTGCGGTCGGCACCGTAACACGATTATCGGCATTTGCTTTGAAAATCTCCGTCGCATCGGCTCCCGCAGGCACCTCCAAAATCGAGGTCCACTGCGACTCACCAATCAGATGTGCCGTAGCCGATATTGCAAAACGGCGGTGCGTATAGCGAATGCCCAACTCGACATCGTAGGCTGGACGAGCAACCTCGACATCGCCAAACGATGTATATACCCTACCGCTCGCCTTTGCCTCGAAATAGAGCGAAGCCAGCGGCTTATACTCGAAGGCTGCATTGAGCGACCACTCGTTCAGACGACCATTCGTAACGCCATAGAACGCCCGATTAACAATAAACCAATAGAGTGCATCCTTGGCAAACGAGGTATTGGCATAGAGGCGATAGGCAAACTTCGAGTTTTGGGAGTGGCCCGTAAAACCAAATCGAACGGTATATTTGCGGCTATTCTCCAACGGACGTTGCAAATCGACGGTTGCCATCGACGGATAGCCCAAGACGGCAACATACGGATTGCGTTGCTGCAAAAGTTGGTAGGAGTTGTTCTCCAACTCGCTAACCATCTCCACATAAGGGACAAATCGTCCATTATCACGCACGTTCAAGCCTACGTAAAGGTATGGCAAGATACGGTGGCGAGTAGGCAGCACGTCGCTCTTCTGTGCATCGTACACATAGCGGGCTCCGATTTTGAATTGGAGTCGTCGCTTCGACTTATAGCCGAGCATAAGTTGAGCCGACAGCTGCGTGTTGCTATACGCATCGAACGCCTTCAAACCGTAGTAACCCTCATAGCCTACCGCCGCCTCGAAAGAGCCACGGCCACCGAGTCGGCGTGCAATGCGGATACCGGCATTGGCGCTCAACTGCTGAAATTTATTATCGTAAGTCGGCTGCAAAGGGTCGGCAAAATATTTCTGTTGCGACTTATCGTTATAGAAGTCCATACCCGCATATACGCCAAAATTGAGACGCGACATATCCGAAAATGTATCGCCAAAGTTGAGTTTCAGGTTGATATTCTCGAAGTTGATATCCTTCGGGTCGTGCTCATTGACTGCCTCGTACGGATAACGGGTATAGATATCCGACTCGTAGTAGATATCGCCCGCCAAGGTGTAGCAACCAAAATATTTCCCACCCGTCACACCTACTCTGTTGGTCATCTCGTCAGCCTTATTGTTATAGACCGTCGGTTGATTATTCACCATATTTGACGGGTCTGTGACCTTAATCTTGCCAAAACGTCCACGGTGGTGAACATAGGCAGAGATATAGCCCACATCGGCACGCTCGGTCGAGGCATATACATCTGCCTCGCTCTGCAACGGATAGCCTATGGCCGCCCTCGCATAGAATGGATATTTTGGCGAGTACTCCCAATAGGTCACACTTGCCGGGCGGAACTGCGTGATGGTAAGTGCCGATGCGAATGCCTGTGGTGTAATCGCATAGTCGATTTCGGGGCGGAGTGCCATAGTATCGACCATATTTGGCTCGACAAGCATCTTCTTAACACTTTGCAGACGTGGTGCGTAGGTTTTGGTCACCTCGACCTCCTTCTCGACCTGTGCTGCCAACGAGCCTACGGTCAGCATCGACATAAACAATATAGTGAGTTTTCTCTTCATACCAAATTCCGTTAATTGAGTTTCGACACACGCTCCTTCGCCTCATCGACAACACCGTCGTCCACAGGTGTATAGCCATCGATAATGCTCTGATATGTTGCTCGGGCCTGGAACGTATCGCCAGCCGCCACATAGATATCGCCCAAGATTATGAATGCACGACCCAACCAATAGGCGTGTATGGTCTTGCTCTCTGCCAACTCGTAAACAAGAGTCTCGGCACGCTTGTGGTCGCCCTTATCGTAGGTCGCCTTGATGATTTCGTATGCCGATTGAGCACCAATAGCATCGCTCTTATCGGCCGACAGTCGCACAAATATCTCCTCGGCCTCACGTTTTGCCGCCTCGCTGCCATTCTCGTTAAGCACCGAAGCCTTGGCAAAGTGGGCGTGACGCAGCGTTTTCGCCCCAACGCACTTCAACGTATCGACATCGGCAGCCATCGCCATTATCGATGCGGCATCGCCACCCGCAACCGTAGATTCGACGTATGCCGCCACGGCACTCTCGCGTTGAGCATCATCCTCGGCTGCTGCATACAGACAACGATTTGCCTCCGCAGCCTCGCCATAACGCTCCGCAGCAAAAGTTACCTCTGCCAAACGCTCCAAAACCGAAAGCGTATAGCGATTCTTCGGACGGTGGCCGAGTTGCTTCATTCGCTCGACAGCCAAGTTCAACGAGTCACATTTCAAGTAGCTATCGCTCAACTGGAAGAGAGCATCGTCGATATAGTAACCCTTCGGATAGGTCTCGATATAGCGTTCGAAGTGTTTGGCAGCCGCCGTATGTTTGCCCGCCAAATAGAGCTTCTCGGCCGAACGGAACGACAACGAGTCACGAGTCATAGTGCTCAAATCGCACTCTACACCCGTACGCTCGGCATAGGCAAAGTATCCATTCACATCGCCTCGCGATACGTATATCTCACGCACCGAGTGGAGTGCATCTTTTGCCGCTTTGGATTGTGGCGAGGCGGTAATTACGCTATCGTAGCACGCCAACGAACGCTCGACGTGTCCCAAATTGAAATTGACCAAGCCCAAATCCAAAAGTGCCATTGTGCGATATCGTGATGTAGGCTTATCCGCCACAAACCTCTCCAATACCTTCGAGGCATCGCCATAGCGACCCTCCGTAATGTAGGTGCGACCCAACTCGTAGGTTGCATCATCGACATAGTCGCCCTCGCCCAAATTGACAATCGTAGTCAGTGCCTCGATTTTTGGCAGCACTCGACCCATAATACCCAGAGCTATCGCACGGTGGTAGCGGGCATAGTGCTGCTTCTCGCCACTCATTACGATGGCATTTTCGTAGTTCTTTATCGCATCGTCGTAACGGCGTTGTGCATAGTGCGTATCTGCCAAGCGGTTGAAACCATCGCCACGATACTCATCACGGCTCTTATGCAACCACAAAAATCCCTCAAACGAGCGTTGTGCCTGTGGTATATCTTCGAGAGCGATGTAGGCATAGCCCAAATTGTAGAGTGCCATTCGATACTCACGCTCCGTACGAGGGGCACGTTTCAGATAGTCGTTGAAGAGCGTAACCGCATCCTTAAATCGGCCCTCGTCATAGGCAATTTCGCCCAACCAGAAGAGCGAGAGTGCATTGTATTTAGGGCTAACACCCACACTCTTTGCCTCCTCCAACGCCGCCTTTGCCTTTGCAAAGTTGCCCGCCTTATAGGACTCCAAACCGCCGAAATAGGCAATCTTCTGCAACGCTCCACGCATCGTAGCATCGGGGTGTTCGAACGACTTTATGGCTGCATAGGCTGCATCGTAGTTCTTCGAGTTGTAGTATGCGGCAATCAGCAACTCACGAGCCTCGGCTGTGCGTTTCGTATCGGGATAGCGTTGCACGTATCGTGTCAAGACATTTATCGACTCGTTGAACGTGCCGCTGCCCGTATCGAAGAGCAACTTGCCATAGTTAAAGAGTGCATCTTCTGCCATATCGTTGGCATAACGCTCGTCGGCAGCCATCGCAAAGGCGTGTATCGCCTGTCG
>JAZRCC010000104.1:0-4496 GCA_045635405.1 Alistipes sp. | reverse complement strand
ACGGATATTGAGGGTGGGGCAAAGCTTGCAGAAGTCGGCGACCTGCTCCTTCGTATCGTCTGTCGAGTGGTTGTCCACAACGATACACTCCCACTCTGTCGAGTCGAATGTCTGCTCTGCGACCGAACGCAGAGTCCGCATTAAACTTTGACTGCGGTTGTATGTGGCGATAATCAAAGATAGTTTCATAGCACAAATATACAAAAATTTGTAGAGATTAACCAAAAAATCACTACATTTGCTCTATCTAATGTCAAATATCAACTTATGAAAAAACTGCTTTTGATTATCTCGCTGCTCTGCACATCGTGTGCCGTAAAGCAGAATTTTACAACCGTTCAGGGCGACAAAATTAAAATCGAAGGTGCGATAAAGGTCTCGCATTTGTGTGACAAAAAGTGGATTGAACGCTACGAAAAGAGGGATCTTGCCGTATTGAAAGAGCGGGCAAAGAGCGAGGAGAAGGAGTGCGATGTGATGTTCTTCGGCAGCTCGTCTATCCGTCGTTGGAAGACGTTACAGCAGGATATGGCTCCGCTCAAAGTAGTCAATCGTGGCTACGGCGGTGCTACGTTGCGTGACCTGCACCACAACTACGAGGTCGTTATGGCCGATTACAAGCCGAAATGTTTTGTCGTATATTGCGACAACGATATGCGGACAAATCCGAAAATCGATATATCGGTCGGCGAACTCTTCGACCTCTATCGTATGTTGTTCGACCGTTTGGCTGCCGACTATCCCAATGTGCCGGTCTATTTTATGGCAATCAAGCACAATCAGCGTCGAGAGGCTCTGCGTGAGCGTCATACGCTTTTCAATTCGCTTATGAAGGAGTATGCCGAGCGAAGCAGTCAGGTGACATTTGTCGATACCTGCTCGGTGCTGCATACTGCCGATGGCGAGATTGACCCTGCGATGTTTGTCGAGGATAAACTGCACGTGAATGCGTTGGGCTATGCACGTTGGACGGCGTTAATCAAACCGATGTTGTTGAAGGAGTTGGGCGTGAAATAGGCTCGGCTCGATAATGTTTAGATACTTATAATAAAACTATTTAGCGATATGAAGAGATTGTCATTTTTGGGAATGCTTATCGCGTTGAGCTTTGCGGTTGTCGTTGCACAACCACGCCAAACGCTGATAAAAGTGGTGGTTACTCCCGACCACGCCGATTGGATTTACAAGTGTGGCGAAAAGCCCGTATTTAACGTCGAGGTGCTGACGTGTAGCAATGTGGCAGTTGCAGATGCCGAGATTCGATACGAGATTTCGGAGGATTTCCTTCCGCCACTCGAAAAGCAGTCGAAGGTGTTGCCCGATGGTAAGGTTGCACTTTCGGGTCACACGATGAAAAAACCGGGCTTCTTGCGTTGCCGTGTATGGGCAAAGGTGAATGGTAAGAGCTACGAGGAGTGTGCAACAGCTGCGTTCGAGCCCGAGCGTATCGAGCCAAAAACTGTTATGCCAAAGGATTTTGATGAGTTCTGGCAGTCGGCACTCAAAGCCAACGACAAGGTGCCGATGTTGCCTCAATTGACACTGTTGCCAAAGCGTTGCACGCCGAAGGTAGATGTCTATTTGGCTCGCTTCCAGACTCAAAAAACGAACTCCTATATCTATGGAACGATGTGCGTGCCGGCCAATTTGAAGGAGGGCGAGCGTGTGCCTGCCATACTGATTGTGCCGGGTGCGGGTTGCCGTTCGCGTAAGGGCTATTTCCGCGAGGCGGAGCGTGGTTTTGTGACCCTCGAAATAGGCATCCACGGCATATCGACAGTGTTGGAGGACGAGACGATTTACGAAAATTTGAGAGAGGCTTCGTTGCGCGACTATCCATCGGCACGAGTAGACGATAAGAATAGCTACTTCTACAAGCGAGTTTTTGTCGGCTGTGCACGTGCCATCGACTTCCTTGCCGGTTTGGACTTTGTCGATGCCGAGCGTATCGGCGTGATGGGCGGTAGCCAGGGAGGAGCGTTGTCGATTACGACAGCGGCACTTAATCCTCGCGTGAAGTGTGCTGCGGTGTTCTATCCTGCGATGTGCGACTTGACAGGTTATCTCCACAATCAGGGTAATGCGTGGCCATACCTCTTCAAGAATAAGGCTCTGGCAACAAAGGAGCGTTTGGAAACAGTGAAGTACTACGACGTTGTCAATTTTGCTCGCCGACTGAATGTGCCGATTTTCTTTTCCTATGGCTATAACGACCTCGTGGTTTGTCCGACCTCGATACAGGGTTGCTACAACGTGGTTACATCGCCAAAGGAGGTGATGATTGTGCCACAATCACGTCACTACACATATCCCGAGCAGAACGAGGCACGCTCGAATTGGATTATGAAGCAACTTAAAAAGTAGAGTATGAGACGCATCGTTCTAACCCTTGTGTTGGCTCTCGTAACTCTTGCGGTCTATGCCGAAAGCCGAGTTACCGAACACACCTTTCGCCACAAGGGGGTCGATTATACATACTACCTCTATCTGCCTGCCAATCTCAAAGCCGATGCTCCGTTGGTGATGATTTTCCACGGCTATGGCTCACGTCGTATTCCGTCGGTGCAGTACGGGATGAACGACATTGCCGATAAGCACGGCTTTGCGGTCTGCTATCCGAAGGGCCCGGCTGACTTTAAGGGCAAAAATTGTTGGAGCGTGGGCTACTCGTTCCACCTCGAAAAGGGGTGGTCGCGTGACGATGTCGGATTTGCGGAGCGGTTGGTACGCCATCTGCAAAAGAGGTATAAGTTGAGTCGCGAGAATGTCTTTGCTACGGGTCACTCCAACGGTGGCGAGATGTCCTATCTGCTGGCTATGCAGTCGAAGATGTTTGCTGCGGTGGCACCCGTGTCGGGTCTGATGATGGAGTGGATGTATCGTGACCTTACGCCGAAACGCATCGTTCCGGTGATGGAGGTACACGGCACGCTCGACAAGACTTCGGCGTGGAATGGCGACCCTACAAATGCAGGCGGCTGGGGTGAGTATATCGCTGTTTCGAGGGCTGTTGGCTATTGGGCAGCACTCAATCGCTGTACGCACGAGGTGACCGAGAAGCTGCCTCTGCGTCGCAATCAGGTCATCGCTCACCGCTATGTCAATGGCACCAATGGCCACGAGGTATGGCTCTACGAGGTTGTCGGTGGCAAACACTCGTGGGCAGAGAAGGATCTGGATACCGCTGCCGAAATCTGGAAATTCTTTGCGAAGTATCTGAAATAGGAGTGCGACCGTTACAATACGAGGCTGTTCAATCTTGCTGTTGGATAGCCTCGTTTTTTTGTGATTGCCTTTGATGGTTAGTATGACTTCGCACTCCCGCTACAAAAAAAGAAGCAGAACAAAAGTTCTGCTTCAAGGTAGCGGGAGTGGGACTCGAACCACACGACCTTCGGGTTATGAGCCCGACGAGCTGCCAACTGCTCCATCCCGCGATGTATCTTTACTCTAAAAGGAGTTTCGCTCTATTTGCTGGTGCAAAGATAGTGCAAAAAGGTTAGATATCCAAATTTTTGTGCCAATTAATTCTGTGCAGTTGTCCGATTTTGCCTTTATAGTATTGATGTTTAGCGTGTTATGGTTGTGTAAAGTTTTTTGAATTTAAGGGCGGGTGCAGGGGTATATGTAGGCAGTCGTAGCGAATTTTGGGAATCGAAGTTTGATATTTGTCAAAAGATTTGTATATTTGTAGATTGATAATATTGTATGGATATGGATTTGAAATTAGTAGATAAGGAGTTGCGTCGAGTATTGGAGTTGGTTGCCTCTGTGCCATTCACCTCGATTGAGCAGGATGTGGCGTTGGAACACCTGCGTCGTGCATACGAGGAGTTGCGATTTGGCGAGATAGAGCCTACATCGGCACCATCCGCTACCGAGCCTGTTGGCAATCTGTTGGGTGCGGTATCGGCTTTGGTGGATGACACCATCGCCGAGGAGCCAACTGCCAAGGAGCCCGAAATTGAGGTTGAGCTGATTATGTCGGATGAGGTTGCCGATGATGACGAAATGGTCGCAGATGCACCGACAGCCGAGCCAACCGATGAGCCAACCACCGAGGAGGTTGCAAAGCCAACAATCGAGCCTGCTGCCGAACTCGTTGTCGAGCCGACAGCGGAGCCACAAGCCGAGTCTGCGGTAGAGCCGCAAGAGCCACAAACGCTGCCACAACCCGAAGTGCAGAGCGAGCCATCCGAGCCTATTGCTCCATTTACCGAGCAGTCGCTATTTGGCGATGACTCGTTTTTGGCGATGCCGAGCAAGGGGTCACACCGCCGAGCCATAATGTCGCTCTATGAGGAGACTCCCGAGTTGGTGGAGCCGGAGGCAATCGAGCCTGTGGAGTCGATAGAGGCGGAGCCCGAATTGGTTGCCGATATAGTGACATCTGAGCCAATGGCTGAGCCTGAGGCGTTTGAGGCCGAGCCGGAGTTGCAAAGTGCCGAGGGTGTAACAGCCGAGCCGGAGATGGTCTTGGGCGATATATATCGTCG
>JAZRCC010000103.1:0-7861 GCA_045635405.1 Alistipes sp. | reverse complement strand
GGATATCCTATCTTTTTCTTTACGATGTGGTTGATGTTCTACTGCACCTTCTCATTGGGCAGGTACCCTCAACGATGGCTCGAAATGGCTATTGCGTGGTTTGGTGGCATTATCAATACGGCAATGCCCGACGGTGCGTTGAAAGATATGGTGTGCGACGGCATTATTGGCGGTGTCGGTAGCGTTATCGTCTTTCTGCCGAATATTATGATACTCTACCTCTTCATCTCATTTATGGAGGATTCGGGGTATCTTGCCCGTGCAGCATTTATTATGGATAAGGTCTTGCACAAAATCGGTCTGCACGGCAAATCGTTCATACCGCTCATTATGGGTTTCGGATGCAACGTGCCGGCTGTATTGGCGACCCGCACTATCGAGAGCCGAAGCAGTCGCCTGATTACGACCCTTATAATTCCGTTTATGTCGTGCAGTGCTCGTCTGCCCGTATATATACTCTTCATCGGCACCTTCTTCACCAGCCACTCCGCAACAATTCTCTTTGGTCTGTATCTGCTCGGCATAGTGATGGCAATCGTCACATCGAGGCTGTTGCGACGACTATTTTTCAAGGTCGATGAGACCCCTTTCGTTATGGAGTTACCGCCGTATCGTATGCCGACCGCAAAGGCTATCGTTTCGCATATGTGGGAGAAGTGTGCCCAATATCTACGCAAGATGGCGGGATTGATTTTGGTAGCATCCATTGTCGTTTGGTTTTTGAGTTATTATCCGAAAGCGGACAACAACCTCACCGACGCAAAGCACTACGAAAACTCCTACATCGCCCGCATAGGCAAATTCTGCGAGCCGGCATTTGAGCCGATAGGTCAGAATTGGAAGACCGGCGTATCGATTATCACAGGCATTGCCGCCAAAGAGATTATGGTCAGCACCGTAGGCGTACTCTACTCCGAGCCAAACGACGACGAGGAGCAGCCAACATCACACGATTTGCACGAACGACTTATCGCAAGCGGAGATTTTTCGACCGCATCCGTATTGGCAATGCTGGTATTCATCCTGCTCTACTTCCCGTGCCTACCGACGCTTATGGCAATAGCCTCCGAGAGCGGCTGGCGATGGGCAGTGGCGACGGCTATCCACAACACGGTGGTCGCTTGGTTGTGTGCGTTGGCGGTCTATAACATCGCAAATCTGTTTTAACGATATGTGGCAGGAGATTACGGTAACCGTAATAGGCATTGCAACGGCAGCGTGGGTCATTCGCCGCATTGTCAAAGCCATAAAACATCCCGATGCGTGCAGCGGCTGTTCGAGCGACTGCACACAATGTACCTTAAAAAATCAGAAGCGAGATAATTAGTACAACGCAATGTACTGCTCGACAATGTGCTGCCACGTATAGTGTTGGCGTGCATACTCGCCAACCTCTTTGCACAGAGGCGTACCACTCTGCATTATTGCCGTGAGCTGCTCTGCCGTAGCGTAATATGGCACCAAGCCTGCCGTAGTCTCGCGATTATAGACCACATCGTATGCAACAATCGGCACATCGAAAAACATAGCCTCAACAAGCGACGGATTGGTACCTCCTGCACTATGTCCGTGGATATACATCGCTGCCGATGAACGCAACGCATAGAGAACATCAATATCATATACGGCATTAAAGAGGTGAATATTTGCCGTGCCGTTATACTTTTCATACAACATCCGCCCATATTCGCTATACTGCCAATTGCCGATAAAGACCAGCGGCATTTGGCTCGCAGTGGCAGCCTCCAATGTCAGGTGGCAATTATTCTCGGGCTCGATACGGCAGACCGACACTGCATAGCGACCCTTTTCGACACCATATTTCGACAATATGGAGTCACGCAACGTCGCATCCATCTGTCGCACAACGTGGTCGCCACCGTATGCAATCATTACCGATGGGCGGTGGTAGGTTTCGGTAACGTAATCCTCGATGCCACGATTGTCGGCAATAACAACATCGGCATAACGCACAGCCAGCGACTCGGAAAATCGCAAAAACCAACGAGCAGCCTTGCCCCACTTTGCACGACGATGCTCCAAGCCATCGATATTTACAACAACTCGCGAACGGCTCAACAGACGGAACAGCGGAAGGAAAACGCAACCCGAAACACCGAGAATGAGGATGGTATCGTAGCCCCGAATCGAGCGAATCAACGACCACACATCGTAGGGAATACTCTGCACGCCATTTGCTCGCAGAGGTATGTATTTGAGGCGGCAACCCTTGTAGGTATCCATCTTTGTCGGCATATCGCTACCGCTACAAAAAACGGTATATTCAATCTCTCCGCCGCCGTTGTCGCCAATCAGATTTTCAGCCAACGACTCAAAACCGCCATAACGAGCAGGCACGCCCTGTGTACCAATGATTGCAACCTTTTTCATACTCTATTCCGAATAGAGAAGGTCGCTGCCTACCATAGCAAACGACCCTCTTTTTTTGTGGAGGTGGCGGGAGTCGAACCCGCGTCCAAACAAGGAGCCCAAAAGCTTTCTACACGTTTATTCGTCATTTCATCCTTCTATTCAGGCTCGGCAGACGACAGCCAAAACCCAAATCCCAGCCTCTTGATTTCGCACGGCAGTCGAGGCTGCTGCCGCACTATCTCTTAAAAGATGATACCCCATATGAAAGAACATTTAAGAGCGGAACATCCCTTCGGGATACTCGTCGTCCGACAAGCCTTGTGTCAGTCGATTAAGCTAATTTTCCTGGAAAATTAGGCAGCGAGTGCATAGCTATTATTGCCATTTGTAGTTTGAGTGTTGCGATTAACGAGACCCCACACAATGCTCGACGTGCTTACAATCAAACTCTACCTGCTGTCAAAACCGGTCACCCCCGACTTTGAATCGATAGTGTTAAGCAAGTGCAAAGATACAAAATATTAATAAATATCATACCACCACACCGCAAATGTTTCTATTTGGGATAAAAAAGTTGGAGGTTTCGCTGCTCAAATAGTTCGAAAAACTTTGTTTTTCGGAATAATGTACGTATCTTTACACAATATTTGGTTATCGGCAACCATTCGTCGAAAACGATTGAGATTAATTAACAAATACCCGAATATACAAAATGGGACAGAAACGTGTTGTGCATCTTGCAAATTGTGCCATCTACCACTCGGAGGACCCTATGGTCGAACTGACTGCAAAGTCGTGTGCGAGATTGGGCGAGATGGTGCTCGAAAACGTCAATTTGGAGGTAAGCGAGGGCGAGTTCGTCTATCTTATCGGGCGTGTCGGCAGCGGCAAATCTTCGCTATTAAAGACCCTCTATGGCGAACTTCCGCTGGTGGATGGCGAGGGCGAAGTTGCGGGTTTTGACCTTCGTAAACTGCGTCGCAGCCAAATTCCATATCTTCGCCGCAAGGTCGGAGTTGTTTTTCAAGATTTGCAACTCCTGTCTGACCGTGACGTAGAGGATAACCTCTCGTTCGTTTTGCGTGCAACCGGTTGGAAGGACAAGGGCGAAATTGGCAACCGTGTCGATGAGGTATTGTCGCAAGTAGGACTCGAAAACAAGCACCACAAGATGCCATTCGAGCTATCGGGTGGCGAGCGTCAGCGATTGGTCATCGCAAGAGCCCTGCTCAACTCCCCGCAGATTGTGCTTGCCGACGAGCCAACGGGCAACCTCGACCCCGTAACTGCCGAGAGCATTATGCAGTTGTTTCACAGTATTGCTGCAAGCGGAACAGCCATCATAATGTCCACGCACAACACCACTTTCATCGAAAATCACCCATCGCGAACGATGTTGTTTGCACAGGGTAGCATAAAAGAGATTGACATCGATGAACTTTTAGGTACTAAATCTACGATTTAGTGTTGGAAGTTTCGAAAAAAAATATTATTTTTGTCCGTTTTAAGAACAGTTTGAATTGACTACTATATGAGCACCGAACAAGAGATCCTGAAAAAAGGCCAGGAAGAGGAGTATTCCGCATCGAATATTCAAGTATTGGAGGGTTTGGAAGCCGTTCGCAAACGCCCTGCGATGTATATCGGCGACATCGGCGAGAAGGGTCTGCACCACCTCGTTTATGAGGTTGTCGATAACTCTATCGACGAGGCATTGGCAGGCCACTGTAACGACATCTATGTAACGATTAATGAGGATAACTCCATATCGGTAAAAGATAATGGTCGTGGTATCCCTACCGACTTCCACGAAAAGGAGGGTAAGTCGGCTTTGGAGGTTGTACTGACCGTACTTCACGCCGGTGGTAAATTCGACAAGGGCAGCTATAAAGTATCGGGCGGTCTGCACGGTGTTGGTGTATCGTGCGTAAATGCCCTCTCGACACTGCTCATCGCCGAAATTCACCGTGGTGGCAAAATCTACAAACAGACTTACAGCAAGGGTGTTCCAACATCAACAGTTGAAGTTCTGGGCGACTGCACCGACCGAGGTACTACCATCACATTCAAACCCGATGGCGACATCTTCACGATTACAACCGAATACAAATACGATATTCTGGCAAACCGCTTGCGTGAGTTGGCATTCCTCAACAAGGGTATTCGCCTCACATTGAGCGACTACCGTAGCAAAAACGAGCAGGGCGAGCCAAAGAGCGAGACATTCTATTCGCAGGATGGTTTGAAAGAGTTTGTCAAATATCTCGACGCAACTCGTGGCGAGCCAATCATCGAGTCGATTATCTACCTCGACGCCGAGCGTAATGGTGTGCCGGTAGAGGTTGCTATGCAGTACAACAACTCCTTCTCGGAGAATGTTCACTCCTACGTAAACAATATCAATACAATAGAGGGTGGTACCCACCTCACAGGTTTCCGTCGTGCTTTGACTCGTACGCTGAAAAAGTATGCCGACGAGTCGGGTATGTTGGCGAAGCTCAAATTCGAAATTCAGGGCGACGACTTCCGCGAGGGTTTGACCGCCGTAGTATCGGTAAAGGTTGCCGAGCCTCAATTCGAGGGTCAGACCAAAACCAAGTTGGGTAACGACGAGGTGGCAGCCGCAGTTGACCAAGCGATGTCGGCAGCTCTGTCGAACTATTTGGAAGAGAATCCAAAGGATGCTCGTGCAATTGTGCAGAAGGTTATCCTCGCTGCAACTGCACGTCACGCTGCTCGTGCTGCTCGTGAGAGCGTACAGCGTAAGACTCCGCTCTCGGGTGCAGGTCTGCCGGGTAAGTTGTCGGACTGTTCATCGCGTGACCGCTCTATTGCCGAAATCTTCTTCGTCGAGGGTGACTCGGCAGGTGGTACTGCAAAGCAGGGTCGTGACCGTAACTTCCAGGCCATTATGCCTTTGCGTGGTAAGATTCTCAACGTAGAGAAGGCTTTGGAGCACCGTATGTGGGACAACGAGGAGATTAAGAATATGTTTATCGCTCTCGGTGTGAAGATTGGTACCGAGGAGGATAGCAAGGCTTTGAACCTCGAAGGTCTGCGTTACGACAAGATTATCATTATGACCGATGCCGACGTCGATGGTGCCCACATTGCAACACTTATGCTGACATTCTTCTTCCGCAAGATGAAGGAGCTTATCGAGAATGGTCACGTCTATATCGCATCGCCACCACTCTACCTCGTTAAGAAGGGTAAGGTTGAGCGTTACTGTTGGAGCGACGACGAGCGTGATGCTCTGGTCGAGGAGTTGGGTAAGGGTGCCAAGATTACCCGATACAAAGGTTTGGGTGAGATGAACTCGACACAGTTGTGGCAGACAACTATGAATCCTGAAACCCGAATTTTGAGACAGGTATCTATCGAGAATGCTGCCGAGGCAGACCGTATCTTCTCGATGTTGATGGGCGACGAGGTTGCTCCACGACGCGAATTTATCGAGCAGAACGCAACCTACGCAAATATCGACGCTTAAAAACGCAATTTAGTAATATGGTTGTCAGTCATTGGCTGGCAACCTATTTTTATAAACATCTAAAACTCAACGCTATGAAGGTAACAATTATTGGTGTGGCAGGTGGCACCGGTTCGGGAAAGAGCACTCTCGTAAAACGTCTTCAAGAGGCATTTCGACAGGAGGATGTAGCAACACTGTGTCACGACTACTACTACAAGGCTCATCCCGAATTAACCTACGAAGAGCGAACAAAGCTCAACTACGACCACCCACAGGCGTTCGACACCGATATGCTCGTTGAGCACATCAGAGCGTTGAAGGAGAATGTGCCAATTGAGCGCCCCGTATATTCGTTTGTCGATCACAATCGCACCGACGAGACCGTATTGGTAAAGCCTTCGAAGGTGATTATCATCGATGGTATTCTGATTTTCGAGAACAAAAACCTGCGAGATATGATGGATATCAAGGTGTTCGTCGATACGGATGCCGATTTGAGACTTGCACGTCGTATTCTGCGTGATGTTCGTGAGCGAGGCCGCTCGATGGAGTCGGTTATCGGTCAATATACGCAGACCGTAAAACCTATGCACGAAGAGTTTGTCGAGCCATCGAAACGCTATGCCGATGTGATTATTCCGGAGGGTGGTTTCAACTCGGTTGCCGTTCAGATGCTTATTCAGAATATTCGCTCGATTGTCGAGGAGCGATAAGCCCCAGATTTACAGAAGCAAAAAAACTCGCCGTTATACATCGGCGAGTTTTTTGATTTCGTTCAACATATTCAACGCTTCGAGTGGAGTCAAGGCGTTGATATCCAAATCCTTAATCCTATCGCGAATCTCTATCAGCACAGGGTCATCCAACTTGAACATCGACAATTGGAACGAATCTGCCGCATTTGCCGCAACAGCATTGGTCTTTGGCGAAGGCGAGCGACGCGAACGTCGTGATGCGGGTGCTGACGATGGAGCAATCTCGTTGTTGCCATAGACCTCTTCGAGGCTGTGCATAATCTCGGTTGCTCGCTCGACAACCGATGTCGGCATACCAGCCAACCGTGCAACGTGAATACCGAACGAGTGCTCGGTACCGCCACGCTCCAAACGACGCAGAAAGAGAATCGTATTATCGACTTCACGCACCGAGACGTGGTAGTTTTTCACACGCTGGCACATCTGTTCCAACTCGTTAAGTTCGTGATAGTGAGTAGCAAACAGCGTTCGTGGATGCACCTTCGGACGATTATGCAGATACTCAACCATCGACCACGCAATCGAGATACCATCGTAGGTGCTGGTTCCACGACCGATTTCATCGAGCAGTACAAGGCTTCGATTTGTGACGTTGTTCAGGATGCTCGACGACTCCAACATCTCGACCATAAAGGTCGATTCGCCCTGCGAAATATTATCCGACGCACCGACACGGGTAAATATCTTATCGACAATACCGATTTTCGCCGACTCGGCAGGTACGAACGAGCCCATCTGTGCCATCAGAACGATAAGTGCCGTTTGACGCAACAGTGCCGACTTACCCGACATATTCGGACCCGTAATCATTATAATCTGTTCGCTCTCCGAATCGAGCATAATATTGTTCGGGATATACTGCTCGCCCACCTTCATCAAGGTCTCAATCACAGGGTGTCGAGCCTCTTTGAGTTCAATACGCAACGAATCGTCGAGTTGTGGTCGCGAATAGTTGCGTTCGATGGCCATCGCAGCAAACGAGTGGAGGCAATCTATCGAAGCCAACGTGCGGGCATTGAGTTGCAATTCTCGCAGATAGCCGATTACAAAGTTTATCGTCTCTGCATAAATCTGCTGTTCGAGCACCAAGATACGCTCCTCGGCTCCGAGAATTTGTGTCTCGTAGGTCTTTAACTCCTCGGTAATATAACGCTCGGCAGCCGTAAGTGTCTGCTTGCGAATCCACGTTTCGGGTACCTTATCTTTGTGAGTATTACGCACTTCGATATAGTAGCCAAAGACATTGTTGTAGCTGATT
>JAZRCC010000102.1:0-2129 GCA_045635405.1 Alistipes sp. | reverse complement strand
TATCTCCATAAAAATCCTGAGGTGGCGCAAGCTATTCAGCGAAAGATTGTGGATAACGAGAAGGAGCGTAAGGAGATTGCAGGTGTACAAAAGAAGGCTCGTGATACAGCCAAGAAGGCGTTGCTGAACAATAAGAACTTGCGCGATTGTAAGATTCACCGCAACGATAAGCACGAGTTAGCCGAGCAGACTATGATCTTCCTTACTGAGGGTAATTCGGCTTCGGGATCCATTACAAAGAGTCGTAATCCGCAGACTCAGGCGGTATTCTCGTTGCGAGGTAAACCGCTCAACTCGTTTGGTATGAAGCGAACTTTCGTCTATAAGAATGACGAGTTCAACAACTTGCAGGTGGCACTTAATATCGAGGAGGATATCGACAATCTGCGTTACAACAAGGTGATTATTGCAACCGATGCCGATGTCGATGGTATGCACATCCGTATGCTGTTGTTGACCTTCTTCTTGCAATTTTTCCCCGATTTGGTGCGTCGAGGTCACCTCTTCATTATGCAGACTCCTCTGTTCCGTGTCCGCAATAAGAAGGAGACCATATACTGCTACTCGGAGGAGGAGCGTGTGGCGGCTGTTGCACGTTGTGGAGCTTCGGCACAGATAACCCGATTCAAAGGTTTGGGTGAGATTTCGCCCGACGAGTTTGCAGGTTTTATTGGCGAAAATATCCGTCTGGATAAGGTGCGTCTGACCAAGGATGACCCGATAATGGATATGCTTACGTTCTATATGGGCAAGAATACCTACGAGCGTCAGCAGTTTATCGTAAACAACCTCCGCATCGAGGAGGATAAGGTAGAGAGTTAGTCGGAGCGTAATGCGAACTACGATTTTACGAAGAGATTATGATTGAAGATAAAGATACTATTCAGGAAGAGATTTTAGAGAGCGACGAGATTGTTGCCTCCGAGCCGGGCAAGTATGATGCGTTGATGGCGGAGCAGAGCACCAAGCGTCTGACGGGTATGTACAAGACGTGGTTTTTGGACTATGCGTCGTACGTTATCTTGGAGCGTGCCGTGCCCCATATCGAGGATGGCTTGAAGCCCGTACAGCGTCGTATTCTGCACGCTATGAAGGTTGCCGACGATGGTACGCTGACCAAGGTTGCCAATATCGTGGGTCAAACTATGCAGTATCACCCTCACGGCGATGCCTCTATCAAGGATGCGTTGGTGCAGTTGGGACAGAAGGAGCTGCTGATTGATACGCAGGGTAGCTGGGGTAATATCCTTACGGGTGACGAGGCTGCTGCTGCACGTTATATCGAGGCACGCCTCTCGAAATTCGCATTGGAGGTGGTCTATAACAAGAAGACTACGGAGTGGAAACTCGCCTACGATGGTCGTAAGGAGGAGCCTGTGACGCTGCCCGTAAAGTTCCCGCTGCTGTTGGCACAGGGTACGGAGGGTATTGCTGTCGGTCTGGCTTCGAAGATTTTGCCACACAACTTCAATGAGTTGATTGCAGCCTCTATCGCACATCTTCGTGGCGAGGAGTTCCAGTTGTATCCCGACTTTCCTACGGGCGGAATGATTGACGTGTCGCGTTACAACGACGGTCTGCGTGGCGGCACGGTGAAGGTGCGTGCGAAGATTTCGAAGATTGACAAGAATACGCTGGCGATTACCGAGATACCATTCTCGACTACGACCGATTCGATTCGTGAGTCGATTATGAAGGCGAACCAAAAGGGTAAAATCAAGGTGCGTCGTGTCGATGACAATACCGCAAGCAAGGCCGAGATTATCGTTCAGGTGGCAGCGGGCGAGTCGTGCGACAAGACTATCGATGCTCTGTATGCCTTTACGCAGTGCGAGGTGTCGATTTCGCCTAATGCGTGCGTTATTCGTGACGAGAAACCTGTATTTATTGGTGTGAGCGATATCTTGCGACACTCGGCAGACCATACTCGCGATTTGTTGTGTCGTGAGTTGGAGATTGCCCTGGCGGAGCACAATGCGGCTTGGCATCAGGTGTCGCTCGAAAAGATATTTATCGAGAACAGATTGTACCAACTCATCGAGGGCTGTCGCTCACGCGAGGAGGCTTACGAGGCGGTAGGTCGAGGCTTGGAGCCGTTCAAGGGGCTGCTGCGTGACGAGATAACGATG
>JAZRCC010000101.1:0-4716 GCA_045635405.1 Alistipes sp. | reverse complement strand
GGTCGCTCGATAGCTGCGGCTGCGGTGGCTTGTCACGAGTGCGGACACGCCATTCAACACGCACAGGGTTATGCACCGTTGCGTCTGCGTTCGGCATTGGTGCCAATAGTCAACTTCTCGTCGCGTATGGCTACGTGGGTGATTCTGATAGGCTTGCTGATGACCGCTTCGTCGAGTAGCGATATCGTCTGCTGGATTGGTGTCGGAATGATTGCGATGTCGGCACTCTTCTCGGTTATTACGCTTCCGGTGGAGTACAACGCTTCGGAGAGGGCTCTGGCGTGGTTAGAGGGCAATCGTATTCTGCGTTACGAGGATATGGACGGAGCCCGTCAATCGTTGCGTTGGGCGGCTCGAACCTATCTGGTAGCAGCACTGTCGGCCATAGCATCGCTACTATACTATATTGCCTTAATCAATGGTCGCCGCGATTAAACTTTGCGTAGCGTGCAGATAAAAAACGGAGATTTATGAAGAGATTTTTTGTATTGCTATACCTGCTGCTATTGATTGTCGGTAGTGCCACGTCACAGCAGGTTAAGTATATCTTTATGTTCGTTGGCGACGGAATGGGAATCAACCACGTCCTCGGAACGGAACTATACAATGCGGCAGTTCATCCCGAGATGGCGAATGGTGGGCGATTGTCGTTTACTCGCTTTCCGGTGCGTACCTACTGCACTTCGCACGCAGCGACATCGTGGGTTACCGACTCGTCGGCCGCTGCAACAGCTATGGCTACGGGCGTAAAGACCATAAAGGCCTATATGGGAGTCGATGCCGAGAAGCGTCCTGTGGAGAACGTATGCGAACTTGCCAAGAAACAGGGGATGAAGGTGGGCATTGTGTCGAATGTAGCGATGAACCACGCCACTCCGGGAGCGTTTTATGCACACGTCGAGAGTCGCAGTGCGTATAGTGAGATTTTCGACCAATACATTGCGAGTGGTGTCGATTTTGCGGCGGGTGCAACGATTTTGTGTCGCCGAAGGGAGGGTGTAACGGTTGAAGCGTGCATCGAAAAGGCTCGCAAGGCTGGTATATGCGTGACGCAGGATAGTCGCGAGGCTGCCAAAGTTAAGGGCGATAGAGTGCTGTTGTTGTCTGATTCGCTCACACGTCGTACGATGCGTTTTGCCACCGATAGAACACCATCCGAGCCTACTCTCGTAGATTTTGCGGAGGCGTCAATTAAGTATATGACTCGTGAGGCATCGGATAGCGGTTTCTTCCTGATGATTGAGGGTGGTCATATCGACTATGCGGCACACGATAACGATGCCGTAACAACCTTCGAGGAGATTAACGATTTTGGTCGTTCGGTGGATTTGGCTCTGCAATTCTATGCACAGCACCCCGACGAAACATTGATTGTCGTTACATCCGACCACGAGACGGGTGGCTTGACATTGGGCTACTCCAACTATAAGATGAATCTCGAACGATTGGCCCATCAGAAGATGTCGATGGGGGCTCTGACTCGGCGAATGCAGCAGATGCGTACGGCGGGAGAGACCTCGTGGGCGGATATGGAGCGATTGCTTCGCGAGGAGCTCGGCTTTTGGGATAAGGTCCGCTTGCGTGAGAAGGATGAACAGCAACTGAAAAAGACCTTCGATAAAAACTATCTTAAAGATGGCGAGTTGGTCGTTGGACTCTATGCAAGCAACGAGAAGATGGCGTCGGTGGCTATCGAAATATTGAACAAACGTGCCTATGTCAAGTGGACAAGCCTTAACCATACCGGAGCTCAAGTTCCGCTCTATGCAAAGGGTTGTCGGAGTGCCGAATTTATGGAGTGCTACGACAATGCCGATATCGGAAAGGTGCTCAAACGTATAATCTCAAAACAGGACTAAATATGCAACAGACTGTGCTTTCGTTTGATGAACAACTCTTTTTGTGGCTCAACTTTGATGGAGGTGCCACCATAGACTCGCTGATGGAGATTATCTCGGGTTGGATAGTTTGGGTGCCGTTGTATCTCTTTATTCTCTACGCCACTTGGCGAAAATTTGGTTGGCGAGGGCTGCTTGCATTTGTCGTATGTTTGGTCTTGGCTATGGGGCTTGCCGATATGATTTGCGGTATATTCAAACACTCGGGTATGCTTGCCAATGTGTGGGCCGATTTCCCGGCACGTCATCGACCAATGTTCGATGTTGCGGTACGAGATTTGGCACACGTCCCATCCTATAACCACGGGCCATACGGAACAGTATCTGCCCACGCAGCTACGGTTGCGGCTATGGCGGTGCTGTCGGCATTGGTGCTGCGTTGGCGTTGGTTTGCGTGGTTGGTGGGTGCGGTGCTTGTGCTGGTGAGCTACTCCCGCATATATCTGGCGTGCCACTATCCGAAGGATTTGGCTCTGGGCGTGGCGGTCGGCTTGGCGTGTGGCGTGGCGATGTACTACTTGTGGAGAGCCTTTTACAAAACTTTGGAACGCTATAAAAGATAAAAAAGAGTGGAATTTTCCATTCTTTTTTGTATCTTTGCCGCGTTATTTACGAAAATCAATTAACACACTATGATAGAACACCTTAGCGAACAAGAGCAGTTGCGCCGTCAGTCGTTGGCTGCACTGCGAGAGTTGGGTATCAATCCCTATCCGGCGGAGCGTTTCGATGTTTCGGTGACTGCCCGCGAGTTAAATGCACAATTTGATGCCAATCCGGAGGCGTATCAGCAGGTGACCATTGCCGGTCGAATGATGAGCCGTCGTATTATGGGTAGTGCATCGTTCTTCGAGTTGCAGGATGCAACTGGCCGAGTTCAGGTCTATATTCGTCGCGACGATGTTTGTCCCGAGGGTGACCCTACGCTCTACAATACCGTATTCAAAAAGTTGCTCGATATTGGCGACTTTGTCGGCGTCGAGGGTTTTGCTTTCCGCACCAATACGGGCGAGTTGTCGGTACATTGCCGTCGCTTTACCGTATTGTCGAAGTCGATTCGCCCGCTTCCAATCGTTAAGGAGAAGGATGGTCAGGTGTTCGATGCTTTGACCGACCCCGAAGTGCGTTACCGCCAGCGTTATGTCGATTTGGTCGTAAATCCAAAGGTGCGTGATGTCTTTGCAAAACGTGCAAAGATTATCTCCGTAATGCGTGACTACTTCAATGCTCACGGCTGCTTGGAGGTTGAGACTCCTATTTTGCAACCTATTCCGGGTGGTGCTTCGGCTCGTCCATTCATAACACATCACAACGCATTGGATATCGACTTCTATATGCGGATCGCTACGGAGTTGTACCTCAAACGTGTTATCGTTGGTGGTTTCGACGGTGTTTACGAATTTGGCAAGAACTTCCGCAACGAGGGTATGGACCGCACCCACAATCCGGAGTTTACCTGTATGGAGATCTATATCGCCTACAAGGACTACCGCTGGATGATGGAGTTCACCGAGAAGATGTTGGAGCGTATCGCTTTGGAGGTAAACGGCACTACCGATGTCGAGATTGATGGCAAGACTATCTCGTTCAAGGCTCCGTTCCGCCGTGTTACGATGACCGAGGCAATTCTCGAAAAGACAGGATACGATATTACGGGTCAGAGCGAGGAGCAACTTCGTGAGGCTTGTCAGCGTCTGAATGTCGAGGTCGATTCGACGATGGGCAAGGGTAAACTTATCGATGCAATCTTTGGCGAGTATTGCGAGGGCGATCTCGTACAGCCAACCTTCGTATGTGACTACCCAATCGAGATGTCGCCATTGTGCAAGCGTCACCGCGACAATCACGACCTTACGGAGCGTTTCGAGTTGTTTGTTGCCGGCAAGGAGTTGTGCAACGCCTACTCGGAGTTGAACGACCCTATCGACCAGTTGGAGCGTTTCCAGGAGCAGATGCGTCTGTCGGAGCGAGGCGATGACGAGGCTATGTTTATCGATATGGACTTTGTCCGTGCTTTGGAGTACGGTATGCCAAACTGCTCGGGTATGGGTATGGGTATCGACCGACTCACAATGTTTATGACGGGTCAGTCGTCGATTCAGGATGTGCTGTTCTTCCCTACGATGCGTCCGGAGAAGAAGCCACAGGTCGATGCAGCCGAGAAGTATATCGAAATCGGCGTGCCAGAGGAGTGGGTCGATGTTATTCAGAAGATGGGCTACGTTACGGTAGAGTCGCTGAAAAAACTCTCGGCAGGCAAGTTCTTCAACGACCTCTGCGGATTCAATAAGAAGAATAAGCTCGGTTTGAAAGCCCCTTCGATGGAGGATGTTAAGCGTTGGTGCGAGGAGTAACAACGCGAGTGATAGATTGAAATTATTGTTTAATTCAAAAAAATAGTAGAAAATTATGGCAAGAAAAAAGATTGTTGCAGGTAACTGGAAGATGAACACCCTCCCAGCCGAGGGCGTTGAGTTGGCAAAGAACGTAGTAGCAGGTCGCTCGGAGGTTTGCTCGTGCGTAAACTTCATCGTTTGCCCTCCATTTACACACATTGCACAAGTTGTTGAGGCGGTTAAGGGCTCGGATATCGCAGTTGGTGCACAGGATTGTGCTACCGAGGCAAAGGGTGCTTATACGGGCGAGGTTGCAGCACAGATGATTGCAGCACTCGGTTGTAAGTATGTTATCCTCGGCCACTCGGAGCGTCGTCAGTACTATGGCGAGACTTCGGAGACTCTCAACAAGAAGATGGCACAGGCTTACGCTAACAGCCTTACCCCTATCTACTGTGTAGTTGTGAGCCTCGAAGAGCGTA
>JAZRCC010000100.1:0-5463 GCA_045635405.1 Alistipes sp. | reverse complement strand
TCTTTATGGCGTTGGGAATCTTGGGCGTGCTCTTCTTTGGCGACTACATCGTTCCCGAACTCACATCGTTCGAGAATCATCAAATCGATAAGGAGTCGATGCCAATCATCCCGACACTCTTCATCACCATCGCTTGTGGTGCCATTTCGGGCTTCCACGCAACGCAGTCGCCTATGATGGCTCGCTGTGTGAACTCCGAGCGTGAGTGCCGTATGGTGTTCTACGGCTCGATGATTGCCGAGTCCATCATCGCTCTGATTTGGGCGGCTATGGC
Source organism: Alistipes sp. (assembly GCA_045635405.1). Lineage (GTDB taxonomy): Bacteria > Bacteroidota > Bacteroidia > Bacteroidales > Rikenellaceae > Alistipes. The sequence continues at coordinate 5,189 of JAZRCC010000100.1, read as the reverse complement.
TATGGCATTCTTCGGAGGCGAAGAGGGCGGTCTTGTTGGTCAGTTGGCAGCCCACGGCAACAACGCTGCGTGGGTGGTAAGCACCGTATCGAGCAAGACGTTGGGTATCGTTGGCGGTGTACTTACGGTGTTGGGTGTCGTTGCTGCCCCTATCACTTCGGGCGATACGGCGTTCCGCTCGGCACGACTTACGGTGGCGGATATCTTCCACATCGACCAACGTCCGAAGATGAAGCGTTTGGCTATCAGCTGTGTGATTTTCGCCATTGCGTTGCTGCTGCTCTTTGTCGATTTCGGCGTTGTTTGGCGTTACTTCTCGTGGAGCAATCAGGCGTTGGCAGCCATCGTTTTGTGGTGCATTGTGGCATACCTCTACAAACACCGTAGCAACTATTGGATAGCACTCTTGCCAGCACTCTTTATGACCTATATCTGTGCGACGTTTGTCTTTACGTCGAATCAGTTTGTGGGTATGGGTCCGGTGCCTATGGCATATATTTTGGGAGGAGTTGCTGCGGCTGTGATTGCCGGGTTGTTCCTCTACCGTATGTACCGAGAGTATCGTAAAGAGTAATGCGACGAAGTCTGATATTTGTAGTGCTGCTGTTTGCCGCTACGGTGGTGATGTCGCTGCTCCAAAAGCCGATTTTTCTGCTTTGGAATTTGGAGTCGGCAGGCGACGCTTCGGCATTGGAGTTGCTGTCGGTGTTGTGGCACGGTCTGCCGCTCGATATGTCGGTTGCGGGTTACGTTGTGGCACCGTCGATACTCGTTGCACTGGGGGCGTACCTCATTCCGCATAGGGTGTGGTACCGCATCGAGTTGGCATTTTTGATGGTGGCTGCTGCGACGATGGCGGTGACCTTTGCCGTGAATGTGGCACTCTACAAATATTGGGCATTTCCGCTCGATAGTTCGATATTTCAATACCTTGTGACCCCTGCGGAGGCTATGGCGAGCGTAACACTCGGCGAGGCTGTCGAGTACTCGGCTATGGCACTCCTCTATTTTGTGGCTACGGCTCTGATTTACAGAGCGGTTGCCCGAATGTTGCAACCTGTCGGAGGCGGGGCGAAACGTCGTCCGCTTCTCTTCTTGGCGGTTATGATAGTTGTTGCGGGGTTGGACTTTTTGGCAATTCGCGGAGGTGTTACTACGGCGGTGGCAAACCTCTCGAAGGTCTATTTCAGCAAGAATCAATTTTTGAACCACGCTGCCGTACAGCCACTATTTTCGATAATGTCGTCGGTGGGCGATACGGGGCATAATAGCGACTACGAATTTTGCGACGATGCTACGTTGGAGAGCCGTGCCGATGCGATTTTTGCACAGGGAGCCAACGTGCGACAACTGCTGCGTGAAGGTGTCGAGCGACCCAACGTGGTGCTGCTTATTGTCGAGAGTTTTGGCCGTTCGACCACCGATGCGGTAGTCGAGGGGCAGCGGGTGGCACAACATCTCCATCGCCGTCGTAGCGAGGGTGTGTGGTTTGAGAATATCATCGCCTCGTCGTACCGTACCGACCGAGGTGTCTTGGCTCTGTTGAGCGGCTTTCCGGCACAGCCCAAAGAGTCGCTGATGAAACGGGTGCAGAAGAGTAGCCGTTTGGCATCGATAGCCTCGGCGTTGTACGATAGGGGTTATGCGACCAACTTCCTGCACGGTGGCGACTCGGCATTTACCGATATGGCTTCGTATCTCTATGCCACAGGGTTTGAGCATATTTTTGACCTGAAAACCTTTGCGTTGGATGCTCCACAGTCGAAGTGGGGCTATGCCGACGATGTTATGGCGGAGGAGTTCGTCGCTCTGTGTCGCAGTTTGGAGCAGGCAGAGAGCCCCTATTTTGCCGTTTGGCAGACACTGTCGAGCCACGAGCCTTTCGATGTTCCGTATGCCGCATTCGAGGATAAGATGCTCAACTCTATGGCCTTTGCCGACAAGTGCATTGAGGAGGTGGTGGCTGCTTTGGAGCAGAGTCCAGAGTGGGATAATACGCTGCTGATAATCACCGCCGACCACGCCTATCCATACCCTTATGGCACGGCTGCATCGAGCGTAACCCGCCATCGAATACCGATGTTGTGGTTGGGTGGTGCAGTGAAGGCTCCTTGTGAGGTTGAAACCTACGGGTCGCAGAGCGATATCGCCGCTACGCTGCTCACGCAGTTGGGTTGCTCGACCGCAGATTTCCCATTGAGTCGCAATATTTTGGACGAGAATATAGAGCATTTTGGCTACTACACATTCAACAACGGTTTCGGCACGATAGATGACGAGGGTGTGTTGATTTACGACTGCACCGCCGACACTCCGATTACGGCAGAGGGTGATGGCTCGGAGCAGCGTCAGCAACGTGGAGAGACCATTCTGCAATTAACCTATAAAATTATCAATGCACTATGAGGCCGAAGAGTCCGCTTTTGAAACCACAATGTATGCCTAACGGCACCTACCGATTGATTTATACCGCCAAGGAGGGCAATCTTGTTGCACGAATGGATGAGTGTTACGATTTGCACGAGTCGGGGCAGTATCGCGAGGCGTGTATGTTGCGTTCGCGTACCTTCCCGATTATTATGGAGGCTATCGACGAGGCGATGAACGATAGCGGTGGCGAGATTACGCTCGACCGCACCCACGACAATACGCTGACGGCTATGGAGTTTATCCATACGGCAGCCATCGACAACTACCTGATGGATATGTGCGAGGTGGCAGCGGCACAACTCGAACTGCTGCTCGATTGCGATAACGAGGACCCTTTGCAGGCCACTCCGACACTCGCACTCTGCTACGTCGCTATCGATGATTGGGATAATTTGGAGGCGATAGAGATGGATTTGGATACCAAGTCGCCACTCTATGCTCTGGTGCACCTCTGCCGATTGTATAAGCAGCTCGGCACAATCTCGGAGCCCGACTTCGAGTTGCTGAAAAGGTACCATCGACACCTCTGCAACGAACTTCTGCTGGACGAACATCCGACCGACGAGGAGTATATGCGAGGCATTATGGTCGAGCCTGCCGAGCCGAAGGCTTTGGCACGCGAACTCTACCTGCGATGCGAGGTGGCACTCTCGCACCAGCCGGCATTTGTCGAGGCTCTGCGTGAGCGACTCCGCCAATAGGCGGAGGTGACGCTGCAAAGGGAGATTAAGGAGTTTAAGGAATTTAGAGAATTTAGGGATAGCGACCAAAAAAAACAGCCACTTAATAAGTGGCTGTCATAGTTGTCCTAAAAGTCCCAGCTCTCCTATCAAAAAAACGAGGGAGTAGTGCGAAAACCGCAAAGCGGAAGACCTTACAAGACCTTAATTGACTTTACTCGACCTTATCGGCTTTGTGGCTCTGCCACAAGCCGTTGCTACAAAGCAGCAAACTCCCTAATTCCTAAACTCTATCTCGCCTGCTGCGGCATCGATTACGATAGGTTTGGAGTGGTCGATTGACCCTGCCAAAATCATCTTCGACAGGCGGTTTATCACCTCGCGCTGAATTACTCGTTTCACGGGGCGAGCACCATAGAGTGCATCGTAGCCGAGGTGCGATATCAACTGCTTGGCTTCGTCGGTATAGTCGAGTGTTATGCCGTTGTGAGCCAACATCTTGGCAACGCCGTGGAGCTGAATATCGACAATCTGCTCGATATCGGATTCACGCAGTGGGTCGAACATCACAATCTCGTCGATACGGTTCAAAAATTCGGGTTTCAGCGTACGTCGCAACATCTCCATAACGGCACTGTTGGCACTCTGTCGAGCCTCCTCGAAGGCACCCTCCGAGCCGTCGGTCAGAGCCTTCGTATATAACTCCTGAATAAGTTGCGAGCCGAGATTCGAGGTCATAATGATAATCACGTTGCGGAAATCGACCGTGCGACCCTTGTTGTCCGTAAGTCGCCCATCGTCAAGCACTTGCAGCAGCAGATTGAATACGTCGGGGTGGGCCTTCTCAATCTCGTCCAACAGCACGACCGAGTATGGTTTGCGACGTACCGCCTCGGTGAGTTGTCCGCCCTCGTCGTAGCCGACATATCCCGGAGGGGCTCCGACGAGTCGTGATACGCTGTGTCGCTCCTGATACTCGCTCATATCGATGCGGGTCATCATATTCTCGTCGGCAAAGAGTTGCTCTGCCAAAGCCCTTGCCAACTCGGTCTTTCCGACTCCCGTAGTACCCAGGAAGATGAACGAGCCTATCGGACGACGCATATCGTTGAGTCCTGCTCGTGAGCGACGTACGGCATCGGCAACCACCTCGATGGCGTGGTGCTGTCCGACTACTCGGCGTTGCAACTCACGCTCCATATTGAGCAACTTCTCACGCTCCGAAGCCAACATTCGTTGTAGCGGAATACCCGTCCAACGCGACACCACCTCGGCAATATCGGCTGCCGAGACCTCCTCCTTAATCATTCGCTCACGGCTGTTGAGACTGTCGAGTTCGCTTTGCAGTGCGTCGATTTTGCGTTGCTCCTCGATGAGCAGACCGTATCGAATCTCGGCAACACGTCCGTAGTCGCCCTGACGTTCACGCTCTTGTGCCTCGATTTTGAGAGCCTCGATTTGCTGTTTTGCCTGCTGTATCGAGGCGAGAATTTCACGCTCCTGCTGCCACTTGGCTCGCTGTGCACTACTCTGCGAACGGAGATTTTCGATTTCGTGGTCGAGCAGTTCTATACGCTCCTTGTCCCCCTCACGGCGGATAGCCTCACGCTCGATTTCGAGTTGGCGAGTACGACGCTCCAATGCATCAATCTCCTCGGGTACGGAGTTCATCTCCAAACGGAGTCGCGATGCAGCCTCGTCCACCAAATCTATCGCCTTGTCGGGCAGAAAACGCTGCGTGATGTAGCGGTGCGAGAGCTCTACGGCAGCCACTATCGCCTCATCCTTGATGCGGACACGGTGGTGGTTTTCGTAACGCTCCTTCAAACCTCGCAGGATGGATGTTGCCGCCTCGACCGATGGCTCATCGACCATCACTCGCTGAAAACGTCGCTCCAAAGCCTTGTCCTGCTCGAAATACTTTTGGTACTCGTCAAGCGTGGTGGCACCTATCGTACGCAACTCGCCACGGGCCAAAGCGGGTTTCAGGATGTTGGCAGCATCCATCGCTCCGCTCGACTTGCCGGCACCTACAAGGGTGTGAATCAAGTCGGATCGTAGCCATGTCGTTCTGTGAGG
>JAZRCC010000099.1:0-2543 GCA_045635405.1 Alistipes sp. | reverse complement strand
ATTGCCATTCCCAGACGGAAGTCGAAGCCGATACCGCCATCTTCAATCGCACGGCACATACCAGGCATACCACTAACGTCCTCGGCAATGGTTACAGCCTCGGGACGGAAGTCGTGAACAAGTTTATTTGCCAACGAGAGATAGACCAAGGCGTCTTTATCGACACCCTCGTCGAAGAACTTTTCGCGACAATCGAAGTCGGTATATCCGTGGTGGTGGTATATCATCGAGGTTACGCCATCGAAGCGATAGCCGTCGAAGTGATACTCATCGAGCCAATACTTAACGTTCGAAAGGAGAAAGTGCTCCACCTCACGCTTGCCATAATCGAAAATCTTTGAGTCCCAATACTGCTGATATCCCGCACCGCCCTGCTTCGAGTAGTGATATGGTGAGCCGTCGAGTTCGTTGATACCCTCGTTGAAGTTCTTAACATAGTGAGCGTGAACGATATCCATAATCACGGCAATACCCATCTTATGAGCCTTACGGACAAGCGATTTCAGCTCTTCGGGAGTACCAAATCGCGACGAGGGGGCAAAGAAATTCGAAACGTGATAACCGAACGAGCCATAATAAGGGTGTTCGGCAATAGCCATAACCTGAATGGCATTGTAGCCACAGCGTTTGACTATCGGCAACACTTTGCGTTCAAATTCGGCATAAGTTCCAACGCCCTCACGCTCTTGTGCCATACCGACATGGGTCTCGTATATGAGCAGCGGTTTAACTTTCGCCATATCGAAAGCGTCGCCCTCCCAATCGAACGGAACACCTTCCCAAAATTGGGCAGTATAGTTTTTAGAGTTTTCGTCCTGCACCGTACGTCGTGCATAGGCTGGGATGCGGTCGTGCCAACCATTATCGCCGTGAACGTGAATCTTGTACAATGAGCCTACGGTCAGACGGTCGGCATACATTGCATCGGGGAGAAATATGCTCCACACACCGTTGCGGTCGCGATTCAGTCGCAACTGCGTACGCTGCCAGCCATTGAAATCGCCAAACAGATAGACATCGTGTGCCGCAGGCAGCCATTCGCGAAACCACCAACCCTGCATCATATCGTCACGCTGCCAACCAAAATAGCGATAGCCATTTGCGTAATCGACCACCGAGCCGCACTGCTGCTCGATATCCGCCAAACGGTTGCGATACATCGCATATCGCTCCTCAATCTCCTTCTCAACCGGTTGAAGCCACTCGTCACGCTCGACGATTGGCAATCGCATACCCTTACTCATAGCTGCTCAATTTAACCGACGTACAGACAAAATCGTGCAACATCGGCAATATTCACTATGACAAATATAATACATTTCGTTTGTTTTTCAAAATATCGCACCCGTAAAAGAGGCTATCGCGGGTTGTAGCCGTACAATATTTTGAAGTTTCACAATCTTTTCGTACCTTTGAGGGAATTTATTTATTGTTAAGAGCAATATTTATTAACTAATAAAACTTAAAACTATGTTCAAAGGACACCCAAAAGGTCTGTATGCCCTTGCTCTCGCCAACACAGGTGAGCGTTTCGGCTACTACACAATGCTGGCTGTATTTGCACTCTTCCTCCGTGCCAACTTCGGTTTGGACGCAGGTGTAGCAGGTGCTATTTACAGTACATTCCTCGGTTTGGTCTATTTTATGCCGCTTCTCGGTGGTGTATTGGCCGACAAATTTGGTTTCGGTAAGATGGTAACAATCGGTATCTCGGTAATGTTTATCGGATACTTGCTCTTGTCGTTGCCTCTCGGTGGCGACGTAGCAGCGATGGTTGCTATGCTCGGAGCCTTGATTTTCATCGCTATCGGTACGGGTCTCTTCAAAGGTAACCTCCAAGTGATGGTTGGTAACCTCTACGACGACCCTAAATATGCCGACAAGCGTGACTCGGCTTTCTCGCTCTTCTATATGGCAATCAACATCGGTGCACTGTTCGCACCTACCGCAGCCGTAGAGATTAAGAATTGGGCAGAGGAGTCGCTCGGTTTCACCGGCAACGACGCATACCACTTCTCGTTTGCAGTAGCGTGCGTGGCACTGATTATTTCGATGGCAATCTACTACATCTTCCGCCCATCGTTCCGCCACGTTGAGGGTGGCAAGAAGGGCACAGCAGCTGCCGCAGCACAGGTTGAGGATAACCTCACTCCTGCCGAGACAAAGGCTCGTATCGTTGCTTTGTGCCTCGTGTTTGCCGTAGTTATCTTCTTCTGGATGGCATTCCATCAGAATGGTCTTACACTCACCTACTTCGCCGACGAGTTCACCGTTAAAGAGGCATTCGGTTTGCAGAGTATGGCGTTCAGTGTTTGGAATCTCGTGCTTGTAGTTGTTGCTGTTTATGCGGCATTCTCGGTATTCCAGAGCGACAGTGCAAAGGGCAAACTCATTTCGGCAGCTGTGCTTGCAGCATCGGCAGCTTACCTTATTTATAAAGGTCTGAACGTGGGCGATGCAAGCGTTGCTGTAAATGCTCCTATCTTCCAGCAGTTCAACCCATTCTACGTTGTAGCCCTTACTCCTGTATCAAGTCGGAGGCC
>JAZRCC010000098.1:0-14125 GCA_045635405.1 Alistipes sp. | reverse complement strand
GCACAGTTGCAGATGGATCAGGCGGATGCCGATAAGAATATCGCACAGGCGAAGGCAGAGGAGCGTCGTGCAATGGCGGTAGCACTCGAACAGGAGATGCGTGCCAAGGCCGAGGAGGCTCGTGCAAAGGTTATCCTTGCCGAGGCAGAGGTTCCGATGGCTATGGCAGAGGCGTTCCGCAACGGCAACCTCGGCATTATGGACTACTACAAGATGAAGAACATCATTGCCGACACACAGATGCGTGATGCACTGTCGGGTGGCAAAAGCAGCAAAAAATAGCGTCTGATTTCCATAGGCAGACCTATATATAAAATAAGAGGGCGTGTCCAATTAATTTTGGAACACGCCCTTTTTATTGAAATTGTATAACGAAGTACCCTAACTCATAGCTTACTCCACTACATCATCTCCTCAAATGCGTAATCAACGGCACGGTTGAGTTGTGCGACAAGCGGTTGTGCCATCTTCAAATCCGCCAAAACCCGTTGCAGAAAGTCGGGGTGGCAGATGTCGTCGGTTGTCAAGTGTTTAATAACTCCCAAATCCTTCATACGCAACAGTTCATCGTAGGGCGTTGGCTCGGGAAAATCTTTCGGATTGCGTTTCAACACCGCAAAACGCGACAACTCAAAGCCCTTACAAGCTGCAATCGACTGCATCATAATATCGCCGTGATCGATAATCTCCTCGCGGACACTACGCAACAAAGTAGGTGTCGGAGCGTGTATGCCCGCATAGAGAAACGACTCCTTCGACGGCTCGATATGCAGATAGTAGCCAGCATATCCACTCTTCTTGCCGTGAGGTGCCACAAATATCGAGTACCACGTTTTATATGGCGATTTATCGTGCGAAAAGCGTACGTCACGATAAATGCGATAGGTGCAATCGGTCAACCGCAACCCCGCAGTCGAACTATCAAACAGGGCTATGCCATCCATCAACTTCTGGGCAAACTCCGTAAAACGCTGCTGCACACTCACATAGGTCTGCTTATTTGTGGCAAACCATTCGCGATTGTTGTTATCGGCAAGCTCTGTCAGAAACTCGACTAACTGGTGCATATCGCTACCACGCAAAGAGTGGATATTGGCTCATCATCTCGTTCACCTCCTGGCGAACGGCTGCGATATTTGCCTCGTTCTCGGCATCTGACAATACTCGGTCGATAAGGGCAACAACCTTCTCCATCATATCCTCGCGCAGACCTCGTGTGGTGATGGCCGGTGTACCAAATCGCAAGCCCGAAGTCTGGAATGCAGAACGGCTGTCGAACGGCACCATATTTTTGTTTGTCGTAATATCGGCTGCCACCAACGCTTTCTCGGCAACCTTACCCGACAATTCAGGGAATTTGGTACGCAAATCGACCAAAACAAGGTGGTTATCGGTACCACCCGAAACAATCTTGTAGCCACGCTCAACAAAGGCCTTTGCCATTGCTGCGGCATTGAGTTTAACCTGCTGCTGATAGTTGCGGAACTCTGGCGAAAGTGCCTCGCCAAAAGCAACTGCCTTCGCTGCAATGACGTGTTCGAGAGGGCCACCCTGAATACCAGGGAAAACAGCCGAATTAAGAATCTGCGACATCTTCTTAACAACACCCTTTGGTGTAGTCAGTCCCCAAGGGTTGTCGAAATCCTTACCCATCAAGATGATACCACCGCGAGGTCCGCGCAAAGTCTTGTGTGTAGTTGAAGTTACGATATGTGCATACTTAACAGGATTTTCCAACAAACCTGCTGCAATCAAGCCTGCCGTATGAGCCATATCAATCATCAACAAAGCACCAACCTTATCGGCAATGGCTCGCATACGGGCATAGTCCCACTCACGCGAATATGCCGAAGCACCGCCAATGATAAGTTTTGGACGACATTCGAGAGCCTTCTGCTCCATCTCCTCGTAATCGACCAATCCGCTATCCTCGCGAACCGAATAACTTACCGCATTGAAATATGTTCCCGACATATTTACAGCCGAGCCGTGCGACAAGTGTCCGCCGTGCGACAAATTCAAGCCCAAAAATGTATCACCCGGTTTCATTACGGCAAAGAATACTGCCATATTTGCCTGGGCACCCGAGTGAGGCTGCACGTTCGCATACTCTGCACCATAGAGTTGGCACAAGCGTTCGATAGCCAGCGACTCAACCTTATCGACCACCTCACAACCGCCATAATAGCGTGCCGCAGGATAACCTTCGGCATATTTGTTGGTCAAAACCGAGCCCATAGCGGCCATAACATCATCACTCACAAAGTTCTCGGAAGCGATAAGTTCGATGCCTCGCATCTGACGACTACGCTCCTCCGAAATCAGTTCAAAAATTTTGGAATCTTTCATTGTCTTTCTTATGTTTGTTTGTTAAATATCTTTCAGTTCAAAAAAGCAATTTTGCAAAGTTCTGTTTCTTAACACTTTACGCCCTATCAACACGTTTTCATCTCCTTTTTTTCGGACCTTTTCACACCATAAAAACGCAACCGATAGTCAAAGATAATTCTAATTTCAAAAAAAATTACTACATTTGGAAAAATTTTTATCTACACATTTATAACAAATATCGAACAGATATGAAACTTCTTGCAGGAAAAGTTGCCCTTATCACAGGTGCAGCACGAGGAATTGGTAAAGCCGTTGCTCTGCGTTTTGCCGAGCAGGGTGCCGACATAGCATTTACAGATTTGGAAATCAACGACGCTGCTCTTACAACTATATCGGAACTTGAAAAATTTGGCGTAAAGGTGCGAGCCTACGCATCTAACGCTGCCGATTTCGAGCAGACTCACGCCACCGTCGATGAGATTCTCAAAGAGTTTGGACACATAGACATTCTGGTCAATAACGCAGGCATCACAAAAGATGGCCTTATGCTGCGAATGACCGAGGCACAATGGGATGCGGTGATAAACGTCAATCTCAAATCGGCATTCAACTTCACCCACGCCTTGACCCCGATAATGGCTCGTCAGCGTGGTGGCTCGATTATCAATATGTCGTCGGTCGTTGGCGTAAGCGGCAATGCGGGTCAGTGCAACTACTCCGCTTCGAAGGCTGCAATGATTGGTCTTGCAAAGTCGATAGCAAAGGAGATGGGCTCGCGTGGTATTCGTGCCAACTGCATCGCTCCGGGCTTGATCATTACCGAGATGACTGCCAAGCTATCGGACGAGGTGCGTGAGGAGTGGGCAAAGATGATTCCGTTGCGTCGAGGTGGCACTCCCGAAGATGTTGCCAACGTGGCACTCTTCCTCGCTTCCGACCTTTCGGCATACGTCAGCGGTCAGGTTATCCACTGTTGTGGCGGAATGAACTGCTAAAATGGCGAAGTTACTCAAATCGTTGTTAATCATAGCGTTGGCAGTGGCATATACCGCTGCCAATGCTCAATATTCGGGTCACGTTTCGCCCAATGCTCGCTCGTTATCGCTATCGGGTGCCGACATTGCGATGAAGGGCGATGGCGGTGCTATATTCTCGAATGCCGCCTCGGCACCTTTTGAGTACAAATCTATACAGGCGACCGTCGGTTTTGCAAAACTGACAAACGACGCCTACTCGCAACATCGACTCATATCGGTAAGCGGATATGGCAAACTCAACGAACGCCACGCTATTTTGGCGGGAGTGAGATTATTAACCGAGCCTCGCGATGTGGCGACAGAGCTGCGTCCGCTGCTGCAACAATACTCGTTGGCATACGCCATAAAGTTGGGTCGATGCACCGCTTTGGCTGCCACTCTGCGTTACTCGCAAAACGATGCCTTGCCAACCGCCGTCGCACCGTTTCACGATTTTCGCACGTTTGGTGCAACGCTATCGGTTATGAGTCGTATTCCGCTCTCGAAAACAAGCCTGACGACTTGCAATATCGGAGCCGAAATAGCCTCGGATTTTACATCGGCAATGCCATACGGTATCTACCCTTTCAGAGCGAATGTCGGCGTAGGTTTTTACATCCCGCTGAACGACAGCCACACACTCGAAATCAGCGTCGAGCAGATGTATGCACCGTGGAGAGTCAATGGGCAGAACTTCAACGACTTATCGACACGTTTGGGTATCGAATATTCGCTGATGCGATTGCTCTATTTTCGCTGTGGTACCGAGCTCTACGACACGACATTCACCCCGAACGTCGAGATGTGCTACTCACTCGGTTTTGGCGTGCGATTTTTCCACCTGCAATTCGATATGGCATACACCATTGCAGGCAGCAATTCGCCGCTGTCAAATGCACTCTTATTTAATTTGGGACTCGACTTCTAAAATCGACTACTCCGCCTGCTCCTCGACTATCCTATCCAGCAGCACACGGCAGCCATTTTCGAGCATATCCAACACCAAGAAGAAGCCTTCGCGTCCCTCGTAGTAGGGGTCGGGAACATACGACCAATCGGGGTAATCGGTCATAAACTCTCTCATTCGGAAGACCTTATCGAGGGCTTTGCGTTCGGGAGCAAGTCGGCTGACACGCTCGTAGTTCGAGTCGTCCATCACGACAATTTTGTCGAAACGCTCGAAATCCTCCTCCTCGAATCGACGTGAACGGTGCGTAAGTCGATAACCTCGGCTGTATGCAGCCTCACGCATACGCGGGTCGGGCAACTCGCCAGCGTGGCCACCATACGTTCCCGCCGAATCAACCTCTACGAGCGACTGCAAACCCCGCTCCTCAATGTAGTGCCGCATAATATGCTCTGCTGCGGGCGAACGGCATATATTACCCAAGCAGACAAATAGTACTCGCTGTTTCATAGGGCAAAGATAGGGAAAATTTTGCAAAATTGGAATATTTATTGCTGCGGGAGGTGTTAAACCAAAAAAACATACAGAGATGATTTCAAAATTGGCAGAGATGATGAAACAGTATCGCAAATACGACCAGGCTATTCTCTTCTTGCGTATCTTTATCGGTGCGGTATTGGGAATGCACGTCATTGGCAAGTTGCAACGCTACAACTACCTCATTGACGGCTATCCACCACTATTGTTCGACAATCCCACCGCCTCGTTTATAATTTTTGCCGCAGCCGAGGCGATATTTGCAGCGATGATTATCTGCGGCTTTTGGACCCGTTTTGCCTCCTTCATTATGGCAATGGGGATGTTCGTCGATATATTTATCATCTACCCCACACTCGGCTGGTTGGGTGTTGAGCGACAGGTGTTGCTCTGCGGCATCTATACATTCCTCGTAATCAGCGGATGTGGCAAATATGGGTTGGACTATTACATTTTTCGCAAAAAAGATTTCGACTAACCCCAAATCGGACAAATTATTATATAATTTGCAAAAAAATTACTATCTTTGCCGCCGATTTTGTTTACATCGACGTAAAACATAGTTAGAAATATGAAAAAGTTTATCATCACGCTCGCAGTGTCGATTTTTGCAATGGGCTCGCTCTTTGCCAACGAGACAGCCGTTCCGGCACCACGCAAAGTCGAGAATTTGACTCTTAAATCTTTGACTGGCGAGGCTACTACTCTGCCTAAATTTGGTGAGAAGAATCTGCTTATATTCTACATCGACCCCGATGCAGGTATTCCATTCGGCAACGCCAATATGCGTTTCACCGACGAAATCGAGGAGTCGGGCGTTACGAAGGGTGAAAACCTGTTCGGCTTCGGCATTTTGAATACGGGCGATACCGCACTTGGCCAAAATCTCATCTGCAAGGCGGCAAGCAAGCGAACAGCAAAAAACAACGGCACCGTACTGAACGACCCCGACCGCATCGTAGCGAAGAGTTGGCAGTTGGGTAACTGCAACGGAAAGTGCGTGATTATGATTGTATCGAAGGAGGGCGAACTGGTATATCTGCTTACCGAGAAGGTGACCCCAGAAGATAAAGCCAACTTTTATAAAACCATTGAGAAGTACCGATAATGAGCTCTAAACGAGTTATAGTCGCACTGATAGCACTCCTATCAATCACGACAGCGACTGCCCAAACTGACAGCATATTTGTTTCGGGACGCGATTCAATCCCATACAAATACACCCCTATCACAACCGATTCGAACAAAGATTCCGCCTCGGCAGCAACCACCAAAGAGGGTGCAATCGAGGCCGACACTTTGAATGGCAAGAAGCCAAAGAAGATGAACTTCTTCCGTCGCTTCTACCGCTATTTTGCCGAGAGTGCAACCGACAAGACTTTTGAAAAGAAGTTCGACGTTACGTTTATCGGCGGCCCATCCTACTCCGAGAGTGCAAGCCTCGGTTTGGGTCTCTACGCAGCAGGTCTTTACCGCATTGACCGCACCAATCGCAAAATTGCACCATCGAACGTGTCGCTCTATTTCAACATCACCATCATTGGACGTTACACAATCGGTATCGAGGGTAACAACATCTTCAAGGATGACAAACAGCGACTCACCTATGATATCGGTTTCCGCTCGCAACCAAGCTACTTCTGGGGTTTGGGCTACAATGCCGCAATGGGCAATCGACCTGTTGAGTATCGCTGCGACAAGCAACAGATTCGCCTGACATACCTCTACCGCATATTTAAGAATGCCTTTATCGGAGCACAAATCAATTTCGACAATCTGTACGACGCTACCAAGTGGAGTGCCGATAGCAAAAATTACAGCTTCGAAAAACGCGATTTAATGAAAAGTTATTTGGCGGAGCGTCAAGGTGCTGGTCTATCACGCACCGACTACCTCTCGACTGCACTCTCGCTCTCGTTGGAGTACGATTCGCGAGATTTCATCCCTAACCCATCACGAGGTCTCTACGTTTCGATATCCGAGTCGATTCGTCCAAAGGGTTTGGGCAACGTTGGTTGTACGACGTGGAGCACAAAAGTAATCGTTGACTACTACAAAAAGTTATGGAAGGGTTGCGTATTGGCTCTCGACCTCTATGGCGAGTTTAACAGCAAAGGTACTCCGTGGGTATTCTACGCCAAGATGGGTGGCTCGTCGCGAATGAGAGGTTTCTACGATGGCCGATTCAACGACCGCAATATGATTACGTTCCAAGCCGAGTTGCGTCAGAACATCTGGCGACGTATCGGTGCTACGGTATGGGGCGGTGCCGGCAATGTATTCGAGAGTTTCGACACATTCCGTTGGAACCAGACACTGCCTAACTACGGTATCGGTCTACGTTGGGAGTTCAAAAAGCGTGTGAATATTCGTATCGACTACGGATTTGGTAGAAAGGATAACTTCGGACGAATGATTCACAGCTTTATGTTCCAGATTAACGAGGCGTTCTAATCCAATGATTAAGAGAATCACGGAGTTCATAAAATGGTTGTATAAGGTGCCTTCACGAAAGGCCCTTATGCTGCTTATCGCCTACATTGCCGTGGCGATGATTCCCAACCTTATCTTGGCAAACACCGAGCAGTATGGTGCGTGGTCTATCGTGGCGGGCATCCTGATTCCGATTGGTTTCTATATGATTATGTTGTCGGCGATAAGGCTGACGGGAGCAAGTGTCTTGTTGGGCATTTGGATATTCATCTTGTGTGCATTCCAAATCGCACTGCTCTTTTTGTGGGGACAGTCGATTATCGCAACCGATATGTTCACCAACCTTATCACGACCAATCCGGGTGAGGCTTCGGAGTTGCTATCCAATCTGTCGGATGCGATATTTACGGTCTGCATCATATACGGGCCAATACTCATATACTCGGTATATGCTTCGCACAAGCACTTCCGCATCACCAAGAAGATGCAGCGAGCGTTGATTATCTCGGGTCTTATTGTCGGCTCAATCGGTGGTTTGGCACTTATCCCTGCTCGATTGCTATCGAAAGAGAGCGTATTCCTCAACGAGGTATTCCCTGCAAATGTTCTGTACAACCTCAACCTCTCGATATCGAACCACTTCAAAGTGAGTCAATACAAAGAGAGTTCCAAAGATTTCTCGTACAGAGCCACTCGTAGCGACAACCCTCGCGACCGAGAGATATACATATATATTATTGGTGAGGCATCGCGAGCAGCAAGTTGGTCGATGTATGGCTACGACCGCGATACCAATCCGCTGTTGAGCCAACGCAACGATATCGTTTTGTTGCACAACACTCTCACCCAAAGCAATACGACCCACAAGAGTGTGCCCTTGCTCTTGACAAGCGTCGGAGCTCACAACCACGCCGAGATATACAACCGTACGGGTATTGCCAACATCTTCGAAGATACGGGTTTCAAAACCTACTTCATATCCAATCAGACACAACAAGGTGCATTGGTTGATTTGTTGGCCGACCAAGCCGACGAACGTGTATATATCGGTGCTCCACGATACGATATACAGCTGCTCTCTATGATGAAGCGTATCATCGAGAGCGAGAAGGATGGCGACCTGTTCTTCATCTTGCACACCTACGGCTCACACTATGCCTACAACCTTCGCTATCCCGAGGAGTTCTCACACTTCAAGCCCGACAACAATATCTCAATCGATATCACCAACAAGGAGCAGGTCGTAAATTCGTACGACAACTCTATTCGCTATACGGATATGGTGCTGAACGAGATTATCGACTATATCGACTCGCTGGATGTCTATTCGACGGTGCTCTACTGTTCCGACCACGGCGAGGATCTCTACGACGATGACCGTGACCGTTTCCTCCACGCATCGCCGACGATTACCTACTACCAAGTACACGTTGCATCGATGCTGTGGTTCTCGGACAAGTATCGCCAACGCTATCCAGCTCGTGTTGCGGCAGTCGAGTCGAACAATTGGTCGCCGATTACAACCTACTCGATGTTCCACACGATGTGCGATGCGGCATCCATCAATAGCCCATACATCGACAAGAGTGCGGCACTCACAAGCGAAGAGTTCGACAAACACGCCAAGCGTTACTACCTCGACGACCACAATCAGGCCGTTCCATTCGATAGAAAGCAGATGGGTATAACCGCTGCCGACAAGGATAAATTCCAAGAGTTCGGCATTACACTGCTATAAGCGGGACGACAATCGGGGCAGAGCGTAAATCTCTGCAAAAAATAGAGGGTGTTCACACTAGTGAACACCCTCTTCTGTTAATTCAGTGCAAAAACTATTTCTTTGCCTCCTCAACCGAAACCTTACGGAACTCCTTCAAGAGTTTCGAAAGCTCCAAAGCAGCCTTACGAGCACGAGTGCCGGCAGCTTTATTGTTCTTTTCGAGTTGTGCAGCAGCGTTTGCCTGGAACAACGCGATCTGAGCGTTGATGTTCTCTACCAATGTTTTCATAATCTTAAACAGAATTAAATAATTAAATAAGTGGTTTTGTAACACAAATATAATGAGCCTTTTTCAAAATTGCAAATAAATCGGGTCATATTTATCTATTTTTTATGTTTTTTCTCAAAATTTTACAATGCGGTATGTTTTTTGACCACAATTCTTCAAAAAAATCGGGTAAGATTATGATTTATAAACAGTTCATCATCTCGCTGTCGCTCTTGCTATCATCGTGCCAATTTCACAACAATGAAGTCGAGCAACCGCTGACCATAGAAGTTGTCGCCGTTGGCGAAAAGGTCGAGGCCGTTCGCCAATCATTTATTTCGGCCATCGAAGCCAACTATGCAGCAACCGTCCAGCCTCGCCTAAATGGGTACCTCACCGAAAAGCACTTCGACAATGGTATGCCCGTCACAAAGGGGAGCATAATTTTCAGATTAGATGCACGCCAACAGCACGCAAACCTCTTGGCAGCACAAGCTAGTTTGGAGTCGGCACGAGCAAAGCTAATCGAGGCAAAAAACAACTACGACCGCTCTATTCCGCTCGCGGCAATCGACGCTATCAGCAAATCGCAACTCGACCAATACCGAGCCGTATATGTAGCTGCGGAGGCTAACGTCAAGTCGGCACGCCAACAACTCGCCAATGCAAAGCTCGAAGTGGAATACACCACCATCCGAGCCTCAATCAACGGCATAATTGCCAACTCGGCAGCACACATTGGCGACTACGTTGGCCCTGCAACAGCCTTTACGACACTCACGAAGATTGAGAATATCGATACCGTATGTGTCAATATCTCCATACCGATGCGGCAATATATGCTCTATACGGGTCGTCGGGCATTTACGTACGACAATGCCGGCATACTCTCCGACATTGTCCTCTATCTTGCCGATGGTAGTCGCTATCCGCTACCCGGCTCGTATAGCTACACACGCTCGACTATTGCCGATGCAGCGGGTACGATTGTGCTTGTAGCGACATTCCCAAATCCCGACTATCGACTTAAATCGGGTCAGTTCGCACGCATCGAGAGCAATATCGGCAGAGCCATACCGCAAATTGTCGTTCCACAATCGGCCGTATCGCAGCGGCAGAACATAAATTCGGTGTGGGTCATAGCAGCCGACAGCACTGTGCAATTTCGTCAAGTGGAGCTCGGCGAGAGCAACGGCTCCTACTACACCATTACCGCAGGTCTAAACGCCGGCGAAACCGTTGCACTAAATGGTGGCATAAAACTCCGCAACGGCTTAAAAGTGATTCCGAAATTTATCAAACAGCGTAATGAATAGATTCTTTATCTCCCGACCAATTTTTGCCATATCGCTTGCAATAATAGTTGTATTTATGGGCGTAATCTCAATCTTCAACCTCTCGATTGAGCAGTACCCCGATATCACTCCGCCCGTTGTCGAGGTCAGTGCCACCTACGTCGGTGCCGATGCCGAGACGGTGAACAACACTGTCGCTACACCCATTGCACAGAGCATTATGGGTGTAAGCAATATGCAGTATATGCAGGCGACAAGTGCCAACGATGGAACAATGACTCTGCAAGTGACCTTCGATGTCGGTTCCGATGCCGACCTCGATGCGATATTCACGCAAAACAACGTAGCCACAGCGACCTCCGAACTACCCTCTACCGTAGTGCA
Source organism: Alistipes sp. (assembly GCA_045635405.1). GTDB lineage: Bacteria > Bacteroidota > Bacteroidia > Bacteroidales > Rikenellaceae > Alistipes. Next base: position 3,234 of record JAZRCC010000098.1, on the reverse strand, counting down.
GCAGGGTGTTACGACCCGCAAAACACAGACGGGATTTTTGATGGTCTATGCATTGAGTAGCGATGGCCGCTACGACGATGAGTTTCTGTCAAACTATGCCTATATAAATTTACAGAACCGACTGCTACGTATAAACGGCGTGAGCAAGGTATCGATTATGGGTGCTGGCGAGTACGCTATGCGTATTTGGTTGCATCCCGATGTGTTGGACTACTACAACATCACCATCGGCGAGATTGTCGATGCGATCGCCGTACAAGCAGGTGTCTATCCCGTAGGCGAGTTTGGAGGAGAGCCTTCGCCCAAAAACACACAATACACCTATACGGTCACTATGCCTCCACAGATGGCAACAGCCGAAGAGTTCTCGTCTATCCTAATCAAAACTATGCCCGATGGCAAGCAGGTTCGCCTTCATGAGGTTGCCAATGTTGCGTTGGGTAGTCAAAGTTATGGCACATCTTCGCTCTTTGAGGATTGTCCGACGTGCGTTATCGTGGTCTATCAAGAGCCCGAAAGCAATGCTGTCGCACTTGGCAAGGTTATAGAGCAGGAGATGCAGAGCATTGCCGAAGAGTTCCCCGACGGCATCTCCTACACTACTATTGTCGATGGCACGGCAAGTATCAAGGCTGGTATCAAGGAGATTATATGGACACTGCTGGCGGCGTTGGCTCTCGTTATATTTATCATATATGTATTCATTCAGGATTGGCGGGCTACGATTATTCCGCTTGTGGCAATCCCCGTATCCATCATCGGCACATTTGCACTATTTCCGCTGCTGGGCTTCTCGATAAACGTCGTATCGCTCTTGGGTCTGGTACTCGCTATCGGTTTGGTTGTCGATGATGCCATTGTCGTGGTCGAGGCGGTGCAGAGCAACATCGAGCGAGGTTTAAGTGCGTTCGACGCGACGGTGGCGGCGTTGCGTTCGGTAACATCGCCTATCATCGCCACCACGGTCGTACTGCTTGCCGTATTTATCCCCGTATCGTTCGCTGGCGGAATCAGCGGACGATTGTTTCAGCAATTTGCCGTAACCATATCGGTCTCGGTCGTGCTATCGACAATCAACGCTTTGACACTCTCGCCGGCACTCTGTGCCAAGTTGCTGCGACGACGCAACAATACAACACAGGGATTTTTCGTCAAGTTTAATCGCACATTCAACGCCTTTCGCAACAACTACATCGAGCAGTTACGCTTGGCTGCACCACATCGTCGCTATACGGCGGCCTCGGTTGCCGTGATGGTTGCCACCATCATCATTGCGTGGCGATTGCTACCTGCCGGATTTTTACCAAACGAGGATCAGGGCTACGTTATGGTATTTGCCGAAGCCCCCGCACCATCGTCGCTGCACGTCACCGAGCAACAAATGCGACAAATCGATGCGGTGCTTAAAACCGTTCCCGAAATCGAATCGACCGCCATTGTATCGGGTTTCAATATGATTCAAGGTATCGCATCGTCCAACTGCGGTGTCATCTTCGCACGCCTTACCGACTACTCGAAACGAAAGTTGTCGGCAATGGAGATTGCCCAACGACTAACGGCTCAACTCTACGTAGCCGTTCCCGATGCCGAGTGCTACGCCTTCGTGCAGCCCGCCATCCCCGGATTGGGCGTTACGTCGGGCATAACATTCGAGTTGCAAGATACCGAGGGTCGTGGCTCGACATATCTTGCCCAGCAAGCCGAGAAGTTTATCGCCGTGCTCGAAAAGTCGAAGGGTATCGAGTCGGTTACTACCCAATTCGACAACGGTGTACCTCAACGGCTACTGCATATCGACCGTGAGCAGGCACTGATGAAGGGCATAAATCTCCAACAGCTCTATGGCGAGGTTTCGGCTCTGCTCGGCGGGCATTACATCAACTCGTTTAGCCGTTTCGGACGACTCTACCAGACATATATTCAGGCGGCTCCCGAATATAGGCAGGACTCCCGTTCGTTCGACAACTACTTTATAACGAACGCTGCGGCAGAGAGTGTTCCGCTCTCGTCGCTAATTGAGGTACGCGATACGGTTGGTTGCGAATTTGTGTCGCAATTTAACCTCTATCGTTCGATTGGCATAACGGTTACGCCTGCAAAGGGGAGTTCGACACAACAGGTTATGAAGAGTATCGAGATGCTTGGCGACACGACTCTGCCCGACGACGTCGAAATCGGTTGGAGTGGCGTTTCATATCAGGAGAGTATAGAATCGAAAGGGGCGTGGGTGGTCTATCTGATTGCTGTGATTTTTGCGTTCCTCATCCTCGCAGCACTCTACGAGAGTTGGACTCTTCCGTTTGCCATTATGTTGAGCGTACCGACTGCCGTTGCAGGAGCATTGGTTGCCATAGCCATCGCTCACCTATTCTCGGCAACATTCATCAACGACATCTATATGCAGATATCGTTGGTAATGTTGATAGGTTTGTCGGCAAAGAACTCTATTTTGGTCGTCGAATATGCCGACACTCTCCGACGTGAACGCTCGCTGTCACCACTCGAAGCCACGCTCGAAGCTGCAAAAGTACGTCTGCGACCGATATTTATGACCGCATTCTCCTTCATTTTGGGTATTCTGCCACTCATATTTGCAAGTGGTGTCTACTCTACGGCTCGCAACATAATGGGCATATCGCTCGTTGGCGGTATGGGACTTGCCACAATTTTGGGTATATTCATCTACCCTTCGCTCTATCTGCTGGTCGTTGGCAATGGCGGAAAACTTGCAAACCACACAAACGCAACACAACAATGAGAAGTTATATAATATTTTCGCTCCTCTGCACTGCTCTATTGGCAAGCTGCAATCCACATCTGCAACAGAGTCGCATCGTTGTGCCTCAACGCTACGTCTATAACTCGCCGAGCCAGCGTGATACGGTATCGCTCACCGAAGAGTGGTGGCACATATTTGGGGATACGACCCTCAACAGACTCATCGAGAGGGCGCTGCAAAGCAATCGCGATATAGCCATCGCCATATCACGTATCGAGGAGGCTCGTGCCCAAATCAAGGTCGCACGCAGCGAGTTTCTGCCATCGTTTCTGCTCGACATTGGAGCGGGCGTATCGGACAGTGGCAACTCGTCGGTCGTACAGGAGTACTCCATTGAGCGGAATATCAGTTGGGAGGTGCCTCTATTCGGCTCGCTGCGACACACAACCGCCAAAGCAAAGGCCGCTGCAAACTACGCAGAGTGGCAGTACCACGGTGTGCGGCTATCGCTTGCA
>JAZRCC010000097.1:0-2213 GCA_045635405.1 Alistipes sp. | reverse complement strand
AGATAGACAAACTCCTCGCCACGAATCTTCAACTCGTGGTCAATCGAGCGTGCTACAACGTCGCGTGGAGCCAACGACCCCATAGGGTGATAGCGATGCATAAACTCGCGGCCATCTTGCAGGCGGAGTATCGCGCCGTAGCCTCGCATCGCCTCCGTAATCAGGAACGATGGTCGCTCACCCGGATGGTACAACGCCGTAGGGTGGAACTGTATATACTGCATATTGCGTGTGATAGCCTTTGCTCGGTGGCACATCGCAATACCGTCGCCCGTAGCGACCGTAGGGTTGGTTGTCGTGTTGTAGATATTGCCGCAACCTCCCGCAGCGACAATCGTGAATTTCGACACGATGGTGATAATCTCGTCTGTCTCCGTATTGAGCACATAGGCACCAAAGCAGGCCAAACCTCGTGTGTGGCGGGTGACAATCTCGCCCAGGTGGTGTTGCGTAAGCAGGTCGATAGCAAAGTGGTTCTCCAACAGCGTGATGTTCGGATGTTGGCGTACCTGCTCAATCAATGCACGCTCGATTTCGGCTCCCGTAAGGTCGCTATGGTGCAGGATGCGGTGTGCAGAGTGACCACCCTCGCGATGCAGGTCGAACTTGCCATCCTCGCACTTATCGAAGCGAGTACCCCACTCGATAAGGTCGCGTGCCGCATCGGGTGCCGAGCGGATAACCAACTCGACAGCCTCGCGGTCGCACTTGCCCGCACCACAAACCAACGTATCCTCGATATGCTTCTCGAACGTATCGGGTGGATAGGTCACCGAGCAGATACCTCCCTGTGCATAGTTGGTGTTACACTCGTCGAGTTTGCCCTTTGTCACAACGATAACCTTTCCGTTACGTGCCGCTTTCAGTGCGAAACTCAATCCGGCAGAGCCACTGCCTATTACCAAAAAGTCGCTTGTCATAGCGTTTCTATATTTAGATTTTCTCCAACTCTACCGTAAAGTGTCGCAAGATAGGTGCCTCCCACGCGATGCGATAGCCCGATGTAATAGACTCGCGACGCTCATAGATGTTGCGAACGGCTGCTGCTACAACGCGGATATGGTTGTCGGTATAGACACGACGAGGTATTGCCAAACGCAACAACTCCAACTTCGGATAGCGATTCTCCTTGGTCTCCGGATCACGGTCCGCCAAAATAGAGCCAATCTCTACGCCACGGATACCCGCTTCGAGATAGAGTTCGCAACCGAGAGTCTGTGCTACAAAATGCTCCTTCGGAAGATTTGGCAATATCTTTTTCGCATCGAGGAAGATGGCGTGGCCACCCGCAGGACGCTGATAAGGGATGCCGTACTCGTCCAACAACTCACCGAGCAACTGCACCTGACGAACTCGTGCCTCCAACTGCTCGAACTCGGTGTTTTCGTCCAAACCTACCGCCAACGCATCCATATCACGACCATTCATACCACCATAGGTCAGATAGCCCTCGTTCATAATGCTGTATGTCATTGCCAAACGCTGCAACTCGGCTGAACGCATAGCAACAAAACCGCCCATATTCACAACTCCATCCTTCTTGGCAGAGATGGTCATAATGTCGGCATATTGGTAAATCTCGCGAACAATCTCCTTAATCGACTTGTCGGCATAGCCCTCCTCACGCACCTTGATAAAGTATGCGTTCTCGGCAAAACGTGCCGAGTCGATAAGCAACGGTATCTCGTAGCGACGACACAAAGCGGCTGTCTCGCGGATATTACGCATCGATACAGGTTGTCCACCTGCCGTATTGTTGGTGATGGTCAAAACCGTGCAAGGAATCTTCTCCTTTGGGTAGGATTTGAACACCTCCTCCAACTTCGCAAGGTCGATTTCGCCCTTGAACGGAATCTCCAACTGGGTGTCGGCCGCAGCGTCGATTGTGCAGTCGATAGCGTGGCAGCGACGGAACTCGATATGGCCCTTCGTAGTGTCGAAGTGCGAGTTACCAGGAACTATCGAGCCAGCCTTAACAAGGTGCGAGAACAACACGTTCTCGGCAGCACGGCCCTGGTGTGTAGGGATAACATACTCGAAGCCTGTGATTTTGTTGATTGTCTCCTTGAGGTGGAAGAACGAAGCCGAGCCTGCGTAGCTCTCATCGCCCATCATTACGGCTGCCCACTGGCGGTCGCTCATAGCGCCTGTACCCGAGTCGGTGAGGCAGTCGATGTAAACCTGCTCTGAACGGAGTTGGAAGAGGTTGTAGT
>JAZRCC010000096.1:0-5065 GCA_045635405.1 Alistipes sp. | reverse complement strand
GAGGTCAATCCACGTTCGTCGCGTACGGTGCCATTCCTCTCCAAATCTACAAATGTGCCGATGGCGAAGATTGCGACACGCGTAATGCTCGGTCACTCGTTGCGTGAGCAGGGCATCACGAAGGTCTATGGCGAGGAGCGTAAGCGTCACTTCGTAAAGACCCCAGCCTTCTCGTTCGCAAAGATTAAGGGTATCGATACCTATCTTTCGCCAGAGATGAAATCGACAGGCGAGGCTATTGGTTACGACGACTCGCTTACACGTGCACTCTACAAGTCGTTGCAGGCATCGGGTATGGCGGTCGTAAACTACGGAACGATATTGGTGACTATTGCCGACCACGACAAACCTACGGCACTGCCGTTGATTCGCCGCTTCTACAATATGGGCTTCAATATCGAGGCTACACAAGGTACGGCGAACTATCTGCGTCAGCACGGCGTGCGTACACGTTCGGTAAATAAGATTAGCGACGGTAGCAACGATATCTACCACTCGTTGCGTAAGGGCCACGTAAGCTACGTAATCAATACGATTGATTTGGATCAGCACAACACTCGTCTCGATGGTTACGAGATTCGTCGTGCAGCCGTAGAGAATAATGTTACGATATTCACATCGCTCGAAACCGTACGAGTGCTTCTCGATGTGTTAGAGGAGATAACACTCGGCGTATCGACCATCGATGCGGAGTATGGAGCAAAACAGGCTTAATATGAAACGCTCATTTTTGACACTGCGGAGCAATCGCCAGATAGCACCATCAATCTACGAAATGGTGTTGGATGGCGATGTCGCTGCCGTTTCGAATGCTGGACAGTTTGTCGAGATTTCGTTGGAGGGACTCTTTCTGCGACGACCTATTTCGGTGTGCGACTATACGGACAAGAGTTTGACACTCGTATATAAGTGCGTCGGTCGAGGAACTCGACAGATGGCAGAGCTAAAACCGGGCGTGGTTTTGGATGTGCTGTGCGGACTTGGTAACGGTTTCAATGTCGAGCAAGAGTGCCGCCACGCTCTGTTGGTTGGTGGCGGTGTTGGTACGCCTCCACTCTATGCACTTGCCCGCCAACTCAAAGCCAAAGGTCGTCAGGTGACTGTCGTATTGGGTTTTAATACGGCAAGTGAGGTGTTCTATGCCGAGGAGTTCAAGGCGTTGGGTGTCGATGTCGTGATTGCAACGGCTGATGGCTCGTGCGGAGTCAAGGGCTTTGTTACGGATGCCATTCGTACGATAGATGCAACGTACGACTACTTCTACTCTTGTGGCCCGCTGCCGATGTTGAAGGCGTTGAGTGAGCAGTGCACGGTCGATGGCGAGTTGAGCCTCGAAGAGCGTATGGGCTGTGGTTTTGGTATATGTATGGGTTGCAGCATTATGACCCGTAGTGGTGCTAAACGTGTCTGCAAAGAGGGCCCCGTATTCAAAAAGGAGGATATAATATGGTAAAGGATTTATCGGTTGAGTTGTGCGGCGTGAAGTTGGATAACCCTGTTATTCCGGCGAGTGGAACCTTTGGTTTCGGTTTGGAGATGGCCGCACTGTATGATATCAATGTATTGGGCTCAATCTCAATAAAGGGCACTACCCTATACGAACGCTTTGGTAATCCGACACCTCGTATCGCCGAGTGCGAAGGTGGACTTATCAACTCGGTAGGTCTGCAAAATCCGGGTGTTGATGCAGTAATTTCGCACGAACTTCCACGTCTGCGAGAGTGCTTTTCGAAGCCGATTATCGCTAACGTCAGCGGTTTTTCGATTGATGAGTATTGTCAATGTTGCGAGAAGTTGAATGGCGAGAAGCAGGTCGAGATTATAGAGTTGAATATCTCCTGCCCAAATGTGCATAACGGAGGTATGGCATTCGGAACATCGCCTGCTACGGCATTTGAGGTTGTCAGTGCGGTGCGTAAGGTCGTAAGCAAGCCTCTGTTTGTGAAGTTGAGTCCGAATGTGACCGATATCACAGCCATCGCGCGTAGCGTCGAGGAGGCGGGAGCCGATGGTCTTACGCTGATAAATACGCTGCTCGGTATGCGAATTGACACGATGCGTCGTCGTCCGATTGTGGCGAACAAGATGGGCGGTTTTTCGGGTCGTGCTATCTTCCCTATCGCAGTGCGAATGGTCTATCAGGCACGCAAGGCTGTGTCGATTCCGATTATCGGTTGTGGCGGAGTGGCTACGGCAGACGATGTTGTCGAGATGATGATGGCTGGTGCATCGGCGGTACAGGTTGGTGCCGAGAATCTGCGTAATCCGTATGCTTGTCCGGAGATTATCGCTGCATTGCCAGAGGTGATGGAGCGATTGCATATTGAAAAATTGAGTGATATTATAGGAGTTATAGAGTAAATTATGGCAAAAGATGTAATTATTGCTTGCGATTTCAGCAGCAAAGAGCAGACATTGGCGTTTCTCGATAAGTTTGTCGGTAGAAAACCATTTGTAAAGATTGGTATGGAGCTTTTCTATGCCGAAGGTCCGGAGATTGTTCGCGAGATTAAGCGTCGAGGACATAAAATCTTTCTCGATTTGAAGTTGCACGATATTCCAAATACGGTACGCAAGGCGATGAAGGTGCTGTCGCGTCTCGATGTTGATATGTGTAACGTCCACGCAGCGGGTACCATCGATATGATGCGTGCTGCGTTGGAGGGTCTGACTCGCGAAGATGGCACACGTCCGTTGCTTATTGCTGTTACGCAGTTGACCTCGACAAGCGAGGAGCGAATGCAGCGAGAGTTGCTTATCGGTGCCACAATTAACGATACGATTGCACAGTATGCAGCCAATGCAGCCGAGGCGGGTCTCGATGGCGTTGTATGTTCGCCACTCGAAGCGAGCTTGGTTAAGGAGCGTTGCGGTAAGGAGTTTATGACCATCACTCCGGGTGTGCGTTTCGCCGATGGTAGCACCGACGATCAGGTGCGTATCACCACCCCACAGCGTGCTCGTGAGATTGGGTCTGACTATATAGTTGTTGGTCGCCCTATTACGGCGGCTGATGACCCTGTTGCGGCTTATGAGCGTTGTTGTCGTGAATTTTTGGGAGAGTAATTTTAATAAAGAGAGATAGTTATGGAGAAGAAAATTGCAAAAGGTCTGCTTTCGATTGGTGCCGTATTTTTGCGTCCCGAAGAGCCTTTTACTTGGGCAAGTGGTATCAAGAGTCCTATTTATTGCGATAATCGTTTGATTTTGACCGCACCACGAGTTCGTGAGGAGGTCGAGGCAGGTTTGGCAGAGTTGGTTCGTCGTCACTACCCCGAGTGCGAGGTGCTGATGGGAACATCGACGGCAGGTATCGCTCACGCAGCTATTGCTGCAACAATTTTGGACCTTCCAATGGGTTATGTTCGTAGCGGTGCGAAGGACCACGGTCGTGCAAACCGTATTGAGGGTAAGTTGGAGAAGGGTGCAAAGGTTGTTGTTGTCGAGGATTTGATATCTACGGGCGGCAGCTGTATCGATGTTGTCGAGGCTCTGCGTGAGGCTGGTGCCGAGGTGCTGGGCGTTGTGAGCATCTTTACCTACGGTATGCAGCGTGGCATCGAGCGTTTGGAGGCTGCAAACGTAATCAACCACTCGCTGTCGAATTTGGATGCGTTGGTAGAGGTTGCTGCTGCGGAGGGTTATATCGCCGAGGAGTGGAAGTCGCGTATCTTGGCATTCCGCAACAATCCGTCGGATGAGAGTTGGATTAAATAGCTCGAACGGCTTGAAATAATCGTTGTAAAACCTTAAAACTCAAATATATGAGACACCTGATTGAACCTACCGACCTGACTCGCAACGAGACCGATGCCATTGTGGCGTTGGCAGAGGATATAATTGCCAATCGTGAGGCGTATAGCCATAAATTGGTTGGCAAGAAGTTGGCTACGTTGTTTTATGAGCCAAGCACTCGTACTCGATTGAGCTTTACGTCGGCAATGATGGAGTTGGGCGGTAATGTGTTGGGCTTTTCCGATGCGAACAATACATCGGTAAGCAAGGGCGAAACGGTCGAAGATACGGTGCGTGTCGTGTCGTGTTTTGCCGATATCATCGCAATGCGTCACTATACGGAGGGTGCTCCACGAGCAGCTTCGATGGTTTCGCGTGTTCCGATTATCAATGCGGGCGATGGTAGCCACAGCCACCCTACGCAGACTCTGACCGATTTGCTGACCATCAAACGTGAGTTGGGACATATCGACAATATCACCATCGGCTTCTGCGGCGACCTGCTCTATGGTCGTACCGTACACTCGCTAATTAAGGCGTTGTCACGTTACGAGGGTATCCGCATTGTGCTGATTTCGCCACATGAGTTGCGTCTGCCAAACTATATCAAACGCGATGTGTGCGAGCGTAAGGGTATGGAGTATAGCGAGGTTGAGTCGTTGGACGATGTGATTGCAGAGCTCGACGTATTGTATATGACACGTGTTCAGCGTGAGCGTTTTGCCGACATTAGCGAGTATGAGCGTGTGAAAGATTGCTTTGTGCTGGATAGTGCCAAGATGTTGCACGCCAAGCAGAAGATGGCGGTATTGCACCCACTGCCTCGTGTAAACGAGATTGCACGCGAGGTTGATAGCGATGCTCGTGCAGCCTATTTCCGTCAGGTTGAGAATGGCAAGTTTGTACGTATGGCACTGATTTGCCGCCTATTTGAGTGGAAAAACGATGAGATGCCGCAGTATCACACGCCGATTAAGGTTGAAGGTCTGCAATGCCCTAATCCGAAGTGTATCTGCAATACAGAGCATATCGACTATGAGTTCCACGCAGCCGATGCCGATACATATCGCTGCATCTACTGCGATGCCAAAGCTCGATAGGCATTTACTGACAACAAAAAATGGTCTGCTATTATAAAAGCAGACCATTTTTTTTGTATGCGGAAGGAGTACCCTACTACTTATTAAATACTCGATTGAAGATATAATCGACATTTTTCAGGTAGTACTCCAACGTAAAGCAGCTGTCCAACTCTTCGCGTGTAAGCAACGAGCTGACCTTTGCATCGGCAGCCAGCAACTCCTGATAGTCGCTACGTTCTGCCATAGCA
>JAZRCC010000095.1:0-2002 GCA_045635405.1 Alistipes sp. | reverse complement strand
ACTGTCACAATTTTTCGCAAAAAGAAAAGCACGGGCAGCCAAAGCCGCCCGTTTTAGTCGTAATATGTTGGTTTGCTTAGCGTATTCTGTCGAGCGAACGAACAAGGAGTTCGTCACGCAAAATGCCCTTCATTGCAAGTGCCACAAAAGGTATTGCGACCAACGGCATAAAGGCTGCAAAGCCAAGCGATAGCTCAACCTCCCCTACCGCCTTGAGGGCATCGAAAGCGATATAGCAATAGACTGCCTCGAAAATCAGCGCACCGACCAACAGCGCCAACTCCACACCGCAGAGTCTGAACTGCAACATACGCTTTTTATAGAGGAAAATCACCACAAAAGGCAACACCGTAGCGATGGTCAACAAAATGCCCATATAGAGTGGTAGATGTGGCAGTGCTACGCCCTCGGCAGAGAAGCCGAAAGCCTTGATAACAAGCTCGTTGCCATCTGCATTGAGCGTGGCAATAGGAAATATCAGCGCAACCACCATAACGAGGGTTGCAACCATCAAATAGAGTGTTTGTATTCGCTGTATCATAATTTTTCGTCGATTAGATATTTGTTTCTATCCGTTGAATTGCGATTTATCAACTCGCCAAGGAAGCCCGCCAAGAAGAGCTGCACACCGAGGATAATTGCCAAGATAGCCAGATAGAACAATGGCTGCTCGGTTACGGCACGGAGTGGCAGGTTGCACACCTGCTTGTAAATCTTCTCGGCAATGACCCAAATTGTTGTAGCTCCACCCACGAGGAACATCAGTGTTCCGAGTGAACCGAAGAAGTACATCGGTGAACGACCGAAGCGCGACATAAAGGTTACCGAGATAAGGTCGAGGTAGCCCTTCAACATACGCTCGATACCGAATTTCGACACGCCATATTTGCGAGCTTGGTGTTGCACCTCCTTCTCGCCAATACGCTTGAAACCAGCATATTTCGCAAGAATTGGGATATAACGGTGCATCTCGCCATAGACCTCGATACTCTTCACAACCTTCTTGCGATAGCATTTCAAACCGCAGTTAAAGTCGTTCAGCTTAATGCCCGACACGCAACGAGCCGTAGCGTTGAAAAATTTGCTTGGCCAGCGCTTCGAAATTGGGTCGTAGCGCTTGCGCTTCCAGCCCGACACAAGGTCGTAGCCCTCCTCCAAAATCATACGGCGCATCTCAGGTATCTCGTCGGGCGAGTCCTGCAAATCTGCATCCATCGTAAAGACAACTTCGCCTTCGGCAGCCTCAAAACCGCAGTAAAGCGCAGCCGACTTGCCGTAGTTGCGGGCAAAACGGATAGCCTTCAACTTCTCGCCATACTCATTTTTGAGTTGCTCGACGACACTCCACGATGAGTCCGTAGAGCCATCATCGACCATTATAATCTCGTATGTAAGTTTGTGTGTTGCACACACTCGGTCTATCCACGCCACGAGTTCAGGCAGCGACTCCTCCTCGTTGTATAGGGGAACGACTATCGATATATCAAATTTACTCATTCTCCTCCTGTTTATCAAATATCTTTGGCTCGCTCTTGGTCTTAGCTGCAACGACTAAGCCGACTACCGTTCCCGCAATAAGATACGACCATACGCCCGACAAAATTGACGATATGAGCGATGGCTCATCTTGTGACTCGATAGCCTTGAACATCTCCTCGTTTGTACCCATCATTGATGCCGGAATTTCGGTGCCTACAAGCGAGCTCTTCAAAGTTTGCATATAACTTGTTATATACTCCTCGTAACCAATAATATAGTGGCGGAACATATAACCACCCAACGCTACGATAACACCCGCCAACATCGAGATGCTTGTGGTGTACGATAGACCGCTACCAAACGAGAAATAGGGCATCTCTTTTCGCTCGGCAAGAACAAGGTTTGCATAATTGCGAGTGAAGCGATATACGAGGTAGCAATAGAGCACCATAGAGATCAAAATCTCGACCGAGACAATGCCTATCCAGGTCAGACTTCCGCCATAGCAGAACATTGCTGTCTC
>JAZRCC010000094.1:0-2293 GCA_045635405.1 Alistipes sp. | reverse complement strand
CACTTATCGAGCAGGGTGTTGATTACATAGTGTTGGGCTGTACGCACTATCCGTTTTTGCACTCCGTAATTGAGCAGGTCGTGGGCAATCGCAAGGTGACAATTATCGATTCGGCAGCCGCAATCGAACGACGGGTCGAGTATCTGCTCGATACGCACAATTTGAGGGCAGCGGACGACAATGTCGCTCAATATCGCTTTTTGAGCTTTGCCGATGACGATTACGTAGCCTCTTTGCGGAAAAAAGCCTTCGGTTAAAGTTGGATTTTTGCTAAAATTTTTATAACTTCGCATCGTCTATGCTTTGGCACGGACGATGTTTTTTTAGGTAGGGATATTTTTTTCAAAACGATTGGATATGGCACAAGATAGAAAAACCGATAATGTGGAGGTAAAACGCACAAAGAGTCGCAAGGCTGTTCGCAAAAAGGTGGTCGAGCAACCCGCCGCAGCAGAGCGTTCGATATGGGCGACGATTGCGTGGGTCGTGGGTCTGATAATTATCTTTGTCAGCCTCTATGTCTTGTGGTCGGTTGTGGCACATCTCTTCAATTGGGAGGGCGATTTGCAGAGTATCGGCAAGCGTACGCCATCGGATGTCTATGCTCCGGTAGTCGATGCTACGGAGTCAACAGGTACGTTGGGTATCAGAATTGCCTATGCTCTTATCGGTTGCTCGTTCGGATTGTTCGGTGCATTGATTCCGTTGTTGTCGCTGATTTTCGGACTCCGACTGCTGCGTAGCCGTATCCGTATCTTGGACCACGCCATATTGACCGTAGCCCTTATCGTGGTGTTGGGCTCGCTGACACTCGGTTTGGCTATGGATGCCAAAGGCGATATGTTTGGCACGGGCTGGGGTGGTACGTTCGGTATCGAAATGGCGAAGTGGCTGCGTAGCGGTATTGGTATCGGTACCGTTGGAGCGTGGTTTGCGGTTGTTGTCTGCTGGATACTTATCGGCGTGTTTGTGAATATCCGAGTTATCGAGTTTATCAATGGATTGGGCGTTGGCGTAGCACGTAAGGGTCACACGTTCTTCGATAAGATTAAGAGTGCCATACTCTCGAAACGCAATGTCGAGGAGGAGTTGGACGATGAGCAGACCGATGAACTGTCTGCTGAAAAGGAGCCGGCCATTGTTGCCGAGCCGGCGGAGGAGACTTTCGAGGATGACGAGCCGTATGAAGAGCAGCCAATAGATGATATCGACGTTGTAATCGGGCACGCAGAGGAGCCGACGGAGAGCGATCCCGCTGAACTTCCATCGGACGAGGATGCGGTGGTAAATGACCCACTCGAAGAGAGCGATGGTGTGCCACAGTCGCCAATCACAACGATAACGGTTATCGATAACGACCCCGATGAACAACTCTCGGATAGGGAGGCTGACCACCGCCCATTCAACCCCGACCGCACACACGGCTATAAGTTCCCATCGATTGAGCTGCTGCGTGGCGACGACGAGGTTGGCGAGGTGTCGGATGATGAGATTCGCGAGAATAAGCGTCGTATCGAGGAGACGTTGGGCAACTTCGGTATCGGTATTCGCGATATGAAGGCTACCGTAGGACCAACCGTAACACTCTACGAGATTGTGCAGGACCCAGGTATCAAGATTGCGAAGATACAGAGCCTCGCCAACGATATTACACAGTCGTTGCGTGCATCGGGCATCCGTATGATTGCCCCTATGCCGGAGCGAGGAACAATCGGCATCGAGGTGCCAAACCGAAATCGAGCGATTGTCTCGATGCGTTCGTCGATTCGCTCGGAGCGTTTTATGAACTACGATGGCGAACTGCCGGTCGTTATAGGTCTGAATATCCAGAAAGAGAACTTTGTGTTCGATCTCACGAAGATGCCTCACTTGCTGGTTGCGGGTGCTACGGGTATGGGTAAGTCGGTAGGCTTGAATGCCATTCTGACCTCGTTGCTCTATCGCAAAGACCCTTCGCAGTTGAAGATTGTACTGATAGACCCTAAAATGGTGGAGTTCTCGCTCTACGCCAAGTTGGAGCGTCACTTCCTTGCCAAGATGGATGGCGAGGATAAGGCTATCGTTACCGACCCGAAGAAAGCGGTCTATACGCTCCACTCGTTGTGCCTCGAAATGGAGGCTCGATTGGTAAAGTTGAGTCAGGCGTGTGTGCGAAACATTAAGGAGTATAACGATTTGGTACGCACTTGCAAGGTTGAGGAGCGTGAGATTATGCCATATATCGTGGTCGTTATCGACGAGTTCGCCGACCTCATTATGACCGCCAAGGAGGTCGAGCAGCCTGTCACACGTT
>JAZRCC010000093.1:0-6992 GCA_045635405.1 Alistipes sp. | reverse complement strand
CATCGCCACACACCAATCTATCCATAGGTCGTGACGACTCCATATCACTCTTTACGGCCTCGGTAGCTCGCTGCTGGTCGGGGGTATCCTCCCATTGGAATGATGCTTCGAGTGACTTCTGCAAATAGGTGTCGGGCGAGAAGGCAAAGCCCTCGCTTGCACGACGTTTGGCATACAACTCTATCAATTGGCGAGAGATATCCTTAACGGCACGTTTTGCGTTGGTTTTGAGTTTCTGCCAAGCACCACTGCCCAACTTATGAATCTTTGGAACATCGCCATCGCCACTCTTATATCGCGAAATGCGGTGTAGCGAATGGACATTGACAAACAGCACATCGCCATCGCGATAGACGAGTTTTATCACCTCACGAAGTTTGTTGCCGTCGCTAATCTTCACCATTCCATCAAATCGTCCTACGCCGTGGTCGATATGGACAACATAGTCGCCAACACGCAGGGCATTCAACTCGGCAATGGTCATCTGCTCATCGCGCTTTATCTCGCCATTGATGCGATAGCGGCGATAGCGGTCAAAAATCTGATGTTCGGTGTAGAGGCTCAACATCATCTCGCTATCGGCAAAACCCTCGTGCAGAAGTTTTCGCAGCGGTTGAAGTTTAGCCCCATCACGCCCAGCCTGATGGAATATCGTTTCGAGTCGCTCGACCTGCATCCTATTTTCGGAGAGGATATAGCAGTCGTAGCCCTCTTGACGCAGTGCGATAATCTCGTCTGCCAACATCTCGAAATTGCGATTGACTGCACGTTGCGGACGAGTATGAAAGAGCACGGTTGCCGTAGCAGGTCGCTCCTTGATATTGTTGTGCAGCAGTGCGAGCGTTGCCCCCTGCATCGATTCCAACAACTGACGACTCGAAGCAAGTCGCTTGGCATATTCGGCTGCATCCTCGGCTACATCTTTCAAAATTTTGGTACGCAACTCGTCGGTGCGACGCATTACGTAATCGGGGTCCTTTATCCAATAGACGGCATCATCGCCTACGTACGACGTGAGCGGTATGCGATGTTCGTCAGCACGATTCGTATTGGCTATAATATCGACACTCTCCTTTCGCTCGCACGAGAGCTGATTCGATATCTCGAACTCTCGTATCGACTCCACCTCATCGCCAAAATATGCTAAACGATAGGGGCGGCTCTCCGCATAGGAGAAGATATCGAGAATGCCACCACGCACGGCATAGTGACCCGGCTCATAGACAAAATCGACACGCGAAAAGCCCAACTCCTCCAACACATCGACCAACTGTGTGATTGGCAACAACTCACCCACAGCAACACGCAGCGAGCTATGTGCCATAGACTCTTCATCGGCAACCTTTTCAACAAGTGCTTCGGGGTAGGTGCAGATAACGAGATAGTCATCCGCCGAGTGGTGACGCAGTGCATTGAGAGCATTTGTTCGCATAACGACCGCCTCGGCATCCTCGCTACCATACAAAATCGAGCGTTTATATGAGGATGGGAAGAAGAGTACCCTCTCTTCGTCGAGCAGTGCATACAGGTCGTTCATCACATACGCAGCAGAGTCCTTGTCGTCCGCCATAACAATGTGAACGCCACGACGTTGCAATACGGTTGCCGCCATATAGCACGAAAGAGCAGAGCCGACTATCTCGTTCAGATAGACGGTACTGCCCTTACGTTTCAACTCTTTTTGCAGTGAAGCAAACCCTGCGGTTTGCTTCACTCGCTCAATTATATGCTGCATAACACTGCTCTATTGCACTGTTGCGCAATTTACTCCTCTACGGTTGGCTCTGCCGCCGTTGTCTTTTTACGACGTGGGCGACGAGGCTTTGTTGCCTTTTTGGTTGGCTGCTCATCGGCTGCGGGTGCTTCCGTCTGTTCCGCCATTGGCTCGGCTGTTACCTCTGCCGTCGTCTTTTTACGACGTGGACGACGAGGCTTTGTTGCCTTTTCGGCAGGTTGCTCCTCGGTAACAACGGTTTCTACCGACTCGGTCATTGGCTCGGTCGCAACATCTGCTGCCTGCTCGGTTGCCGTTGTCTTTTTGCGACGTGAGCGACGAGGTTTGGCTGCCTTCTCCGCAGGTTGCTCCTCCACAATCGGCTCCTCGCTCTGTTCTGCGATCGGCTCTACGGTTGGCTCTATTGCAACCTCTGTTGTTGCCGACTCTGTTGCCGCCGACTTCTTACGACGTGAGCGACGAGGCTTTGCAGGCTTTGCCGCCGGTTGTTGCTCCACAGCAACCACCTCAACTATCTCCTCTTTCACCTCTTCGATAACCTCAACCTCCTCTTTCAGAGATTCAACCTCCTGACGAGTAAGGCTCTTGGCTGCCTCCGCTGCTATGCGTTGCAACTGCTTTTCGCGAGTCTGCTCCTCGATATATACAGGCTTTTTAGGCTTATGCTTTTGCGGTTTTGGCTTCGCCTCCTCCTCTTTTTTCGCCTCCTTTTTAGGCTCTTTGTACTTCGACTCTACTCGGACCTTTTCACTCAACCGCTTCGCCTCCTCTTGGCGACGACGCTGCTCCTCGCGACGGCGACGACCAACATAGTTCGGATCGAGCATATTTTCGCCCTCACGATCCAGATATTGGACATCCACCATTCCGAGGCTATGCTCTACACGGATTGCAATCCATACTCGATATCGCAACATCCACTTCATCCGCAACGACCACAAGCCTCGCTTGATATAGGCCGCCACATAAGGGCTGACAACCAAGCGAATATATCGCTCGCCGTGATCCTGTGCCAACAACGATATCTGATTCTCGATTCGGCTATCGAGCGATGCCAACGGCTCGACCTTACCCGTACCTCCACACGTCGGACAAACATCCTGAATAGGCTGAATAACTACGGGACGAAGACGCTGACGAGTAATCTGCATCAGACCAAACTTGGTCAATGGCAGAATTGTGTGTCGGGCTTTGTCGGTAGCCATCAAACGCTGCATCTCGTCGAAGAGCATCTGTCGGCTCTGCTGACGCTGCATATCAATAAAGTCAATAATGACGATACCCCCCAAGTCGCGCAGACGCACCTGACGTGCAATCTCTGCTGCTGCGGCAAGGTTGACTTCGAGCACCGTCTGCTCGTGATTGTCGTCCGCCTTTGTTCGATTGCCCGAATTGACATCGATAACGTGCATCGCCTCTGTCGATTCCACGACCAAATAGGCTCCTCGTCGAAGCGAAACATAGCGTGCAAAGAGCGACTTAATTTGGCGAGAGATGTCGAAATTGTCGAAAATCGGCACCGAACCTCTGTATAGTTTGACAATCTTATCCTTCGAAGGATCAACCGAACGAACGTATGAAAGGATTTCGTTATACATCGCCTCGTCATCGACACATATCTGCGAAAACGAGCCATCGAGTGTATCACGAATAATCGTATTGGCACGACTCATCTCGCCCAACAGCAATGCCGGAGCGGTGCGACGATGAATCTGTTGGCAGGTTTTATTCCACTTCTCCACTGCTGCCATAATATCCTGCTCGACATCGAGGTCGGTAGCATTGACAGCCGCTGTACGAATAATAACTCCGAAGTTCTTTGGCAACACCTTCGCCGCAACACGACGCAGACGCTTCTTGTCCTCATTCGAACGAATCTTCTGCGAAATGAACACCTTCGACGAGAATGGCACCAACACAATGTTTCGACCGGCAAGCGATATATCGCACGTCAATCGTGGGCCCTTGGTCGAGATTGCCTCCTTGGTAACTTGTGCCATTACAAGGTCGCCAACCTTCAAGTAGTCGCCAATCTTGCCCTCGCGTTCGATACCCGCATCGAGCTTCATTGCTTCGAGCTTCAACGGACGGTGCGATGGCATACAGCTATCTACAATCTTGCAGAGCGATGGGAAGTGACTTCCTAAATCCTGATAGTGAATAAACGCATCGCGTTCGTGGCCAATATTTATGAACGCAGCGTTAAGTCCGGGCATAATCTTGCGTACCTTGCCAAGATAGATGTCACCAACGGCAAATCCCGTTTGTGCCACATCTTTGCCAAGTTCGACCAGCACCTTATCCTCGCACAAAGCGATGGATATATCGGTCGATGTAACGTGTATTATAAGTTCACGATTCATTTGCGAGACTATGATTTTCCCTTGAAAATTGGTTTACTTTACAAATAGGTAACGCTAAGGAGTTGCGACAACTCATTAGCGTTATTATCCCCTATTGTCATTGAGCAATTTGCCACTTGCGGCAGACTACTTCTTCTTGTGACGGTCCTTACGAAGACGCTTCTTGCGCTTGTGAGTAGCCATCTTATGACGCTTGTGCTTCTTTCCGTTTGGCATAATTCTACAATTTTTATGATTAAAACTCTTTGAGATTCTTATTTAACTTTTGCAAGAAAAACCTTCGAAGGCTTAAATGCTGGAATATCGTGTGCTGGAATTGTAATTGCTGTTGTTACCGATGTGTCACGCGAAATGATACGGCCGACCTTCTCCGCACGAGTCTTTACGATAAACGAGCCAAAACCACGAAGATATACACTCTCACGATTACCCAACGACTCCTTTATCTCCTCCATAAATGCCTCTACGACCGTCTGAATCTGAACCTTCTCGATACCGGTCTTGTTAGCAATTGCACTAACGATATCTGCTTTTGTCATAATAATTTTTGTTTTAATTGTTAATATTTCATTTACCTAATCTAACGTCGAAATAATCGGTAGGCCGATTTTGGGTGCAAATATACATTTTATTTTGTAAACCGTAAAATTTCACGTCACTTTTTTTGCGACATTTTCAAAATCAGCACCAAAGCCCCTCGTTATATCCTGTTAAAAGCCGACGCCAACCCCTCAACAGCCTGGTCGAGACCCTTCTGAATCTTGCCTCCGACCATCATTCGCAACATCATATTGAGCTCGGCGTGCAACACCAAACGGATGCGTGTATCGTTTGGCGAGACCTCGTGCAGCTGAATCCAGAAACTGAAATCAATCGGCACACCACCTTCGCCCGCAACAATCTTGATATGTTTATTCTCAACTCGTTCGGCAACGACCAACTTAACCACAAAGCCCTTGACCTTGAACGAGCAGCTATCGCGATCGGCTGACCACTCCTCAACCTTATCGGCAACAGCGGGAGTCAGAAGCGAAAAGTCCGAAATCATCGGGAAAATCATCGCCGCACTCTTGAATATCTGTTGCTGTTTCGATTCGTATTTCTCCATTATATCTACATCTCTAAATATTCATAACTATTACCTACTGCCTCCAAATAGCGACGGAACTCCTCTTGCGATATTACCACCGTAGCACGGTTGTCGTTGGGATGAAAGCTCAACGATGGGTAGTGTTGCAAATCGGCGTCCAGAAAGAGATGGACGTGGTTCTCCTCATCGTTTATCAAGCCAAAAGGCGAAACCGACCCCGGTTGCAGACCCAACCATCGCTGCATACGCTCTGCCGAGGCGAACGATAGTTTGCCCTGTCGAAGCCGCTGTTCCAAAGCGTGGATATCCATCTCCTTCTCGCAATCGAAGACCACAAGATAGTGACGGTTACCCTTATGGTTGCGGAAGAAGAGATTTTTGCAATGTTTCGAGCCGTCCTTATGCCAATATTGTCGAGCTATCTCGATAGTTGGAGCCTCGTCGTGCTCATACACCTCGTACGGGATATCGTGGGCGTGTAGGTAGTCAAAGACCCGTTCTCTACGCTCCATTCAGCTATTTTGATATTGCTGCACGCAACAACGGTATAGACTCATCCAACGACATACCCTTACGATAGACGCCAGCCGTACCACCGATAAAGACGTTGGCACCCATACCCGCCATAAGCTCGGCACGCTCGCAGCTCACGCTACCATCGACGCTGATAAGCACGTGCGAATAGCCGTTCTCATCCAACCACTTACGCATATCGGCAACCTTCGACAAGATACCCTCTACGAGTTTGGCACCCGAAAATCCCGGATGAACGAGCATAAGCGTTACCATATCGGTGTATGCCATATGTGGAGCAACCGACTCGACAGGTGTATCGGGATTGACAACAACACCAAACATAGCACCTTTATCGTGAATTTCGGCAGCAAACTTGCTCAAATCCTTATTCAACTCAACGTGTGTCGAAACGATATCGCCTGCGTGAACATCGATTTTCGAGCAGATAAACTCCGGCTCCTCGCACATCAAGTGGATATCGAGCGGGAGTTTTGTTACGCGGTGCATAGCATTCGGAAAATCGGGACCGAATGTCATATTAGGCACGAAGTGACCATCCATCATATCGATATGGAGCCAATCTACGCCATTACGCTCTAATGTCTGAATGTCGCGTTCGAGATTCATCAAATCCGAACACATTACCGAAACTGAAATTTTGTTAGCCATTTTAATCTATTTTTGATTTTACTTTAACACTCTCCTATCGCCGCAATCACGTACGGCATTTCGTTTGAATTATAGCACTTTACAATCCAACGCACAAAGATAGTTATTTTTTTCGCCTCTGCAAATCAAACATCGCAAACTCACACATTTTCGCAAGATTTTACACCTCAATCGGCAGTTATGGCAACTTATTTGGGAAGATTTTCGGCAAACTCGATTGCTTATCGCAAAATATTTGCTACATTTGTTTGATTTATGGGAACAATTACAAAACGTAAATATCTACAACTATGAAAAAGTACATCGCATTTGCAGTGGCTCTCTTGATTGCTACTTCGGCAATCGCACAGCCACAAGTTATCGCCCACCGAGGCTATCACGCAACCGACGGCTCTTGCCGCAACTCGCTTGCAGCACTCAAAGAGGCACAAAAGCTCGGCATCTATGGTTCGGAGTTTGATATCAACCTCACCAAGGATGGCGTGATTGTGGTTGCTCACGGAGGCTCACACCCCGACAAATCAATCTACAAAGACAAGGAGTTGGAGCGTGTGACTATCCAAAAGAGCACCCTTGAAGAGGTACAGGCAATTCCACTCGAAAATGGCGAGATTGTACC
>JAZRCC010000092.1:0-2193 GCA_045635405.1 Alistipes sp. | reverse complement strand
AACGCACGTCGTCACTTCTCGCACACCTCGCAGACCGAATTCTACATCTACAAGGCCGACCCTGCAAAGGCTACGGGTCAGGGCGTAGTAGTGTTGCCGGGCGGTGGCTATCGCAACGTATGTATGGCTCACGAGGGCTTTGTAGTGGCACAGTGGCTCCGCAGCCTCGGTATCTCGGCAATCATCGTCAAGTATCGTCTGCCAAACCGCGGTCACAAGGAGGTGCCGTTGGAGGATGCACAGGCAGCACTCCGCTATCTGCGTGAGAATGGCCCACAGTGGGGCGTAAACCCTGCTCGTGTAGGTATCTGCGGCTCGTCGGCAGGTGGTCACTTGGCAGCCTATACATCGAACTTTCCCGCCGATGCCGAGAAGCCGGCATTCTCGATACTCTTCTACCCCGTAATTACGGGAATGTCGTGGGAGACTCACCCTGGAACATTCGAGTATCTGCTGGGTAAGGAGCGTACGCCGGGCGATATGGAGATGTACTCGCTCGAACGTCGTGTGTCGAAGACAACCCCTCCTACGATTTTGCTCCTCTCGGACGACGACAAGACCGTACCGCCGTTGAGCTCGATTCTCTACTACGAGGCTCTGAAATATCACGGCGTAGAGGCTACGATGCACATCTACCCATCGGGTGGTCACGGCTGGGCTGGTCACGACGAGTTTAAGTATGCCGAGGATGCAAAGAAGCAGTTGAAAGATTGGTTGGAACGCATCAACGCCTCTTTGAGCAAGGCAGAGCAGGCGAAATAGTCAGTAAAAAGCATAACGACATAAAGAAAATTATATGGCAGATAGTTCAATTTTGACACGTCTCGACGGCCTCAAAATCAAGTATGAGGAGTTGGGACAGAAACTTACCGACCCCGAAGTTATTGCCGACGTCAAGGCGTTCGTGCAGTACAACAAGGAGTATAAGGAGTTGGAGCCGATTATCGAGACCGCCGACCGCTATCGCAAGGCTCTCGACAATCTGGCTGATGCGAAGGAGATTTTGGCAAACGAGAAGGACGAGGATTTCCGCGAGATGGCTCGTGCCGAGGTGAATGAGTTGGAGCCTCAAATCGCACAGATGGAGGAGGAGATTAAGTTGCTGCTCATCCCGAAAGACCCACAGGATGCAAAGAATGCCGTGTTGGAGATTCGTGGTGGTACGGGTGGCGACGAGGCGGCTTTGTTTGCGGGCGATTTGATGCGTATGTACACCAAGTACATCGAGTCGAAGGGGTGGGGTTACGAGATTACTTCGTTCTCGGAGGGTGCCGTAGGTGGCTACAAGGAGATTATTATGAAGGTTACGGGCTCGAACGTCTATGGTACGCTGAAATATGAGTCGGGCGTTCACCGTGTGCAGCGTGTGCCACAGACCGAGACGCAGGGCCGTGTCCATACGTCGGCATCGTCGGTGGCTGTATTGCCCGAGGCTGACGAGTTCGATGTCGAGGTGTCGTGGAACGATATTCGCAAGGATATCTTCTGTGCTTCGGGACCGGGCGGACAGTCGGTAAATACCACCTACTCGGCAATTCGTCTGACCCACATCCCTACGGGTATCGTGGTGCAGTGTCAGGACCAGAAGTCGCAGATTAAGAATAGCGAGAAGGCGTTTGAGGAGTTGCGTACCCGAATCTTCAACCTCGAATACCAGAAGTATCTCGACGAGATTGCATCGAAGCGTAAGACCCTCGTCTCGACGGGCGACCGTTCGGCAAAGATTCGTACCTACAACTACCCACAAGGTCGAATTACGGACCACCGTATCAACTATACGATTTACAACCTCTCGGCATTTATGGATGGCGATATTCAGGACTGCATCGACCACCTGATTGTTGCCGAGAATGCCGAGCGTTTGAAGGAGTCCGAACTCGGATAGCCGACTTTGCGTGCGGTGAGCAGATAGAATGATATTGCGATGCGAAAGGTTATAGGCATACTCTCGTTGCTTGCGACGGTTTTGACGCAGTCGGGTAGTGCGGCAGTGCAGCCGAGTGCCGACCGCCATCCGCTCTATGTGGTGAATGGCCAGCGATGGAGCCACGAGGCTGTCGATGATATCCCCGAGGATAATATTCTGCGTATCGAAACCCTGCCAGCCGACGAGCAGACCATAGCCCGCTACGGCGAGGAGGCTGCTCACGGAGTGGTGATTATCGACCTCTGCTACGACGAGGAGGCTCGTTT
>JAZRCC010000091.1:0-5727 GCA_045635405.1 Alistipes sp. | reverse complement strand
ACCATATGGCACTCGCTGTTGAGGGTATCGAGGAGCAGTTGGCCGATGCAGAGGCACAGGGTATCCGTCTTATCGACAAGACTCCACGCAAGGGTGCTGACGATATGACAATCGCATTCCTTCACCCAAAATCGACACAGGGTATTCTTACCGAGTTGTGTGAAAAGAAGTAAGACGCATACCCTGTGCCTCTGCATCGGCCAACTGCTCCTCGATACCCTCAACAGCGAGTGCCATATGGTGGATACCGACACCCTTGTTCTCGATGAACTTTGCGATTGTCGAATCCTCCGAAGTTGCCTCCAAAAGTTCAATCTTGGTCTGGCCAAGCATAAAGAATGCGGTACGAACCTTCTGGTCTGCTACCTCTTCGATTTTGTAACACTTCAAACCGAGTGCACCCTCCCAATAAGGGATTGCCTCATCAAGGCTCTTAACTGCGATGCCGAGATGCTCAATGTGAGATACTTTCATAATTTTTTTTAGTTTTATTTGGTTTAAGAAAATTGTTCGCTTTTTGCCTCGCGTACGCACCTACGCACACAAACTCCGCAAAGATACTATTTTCAAAGAAAATAAAAAAGCATTTATCGAAAAACTTTTCCCTATTTGTGAAAAAATTAACACAGGGCTATCTACCCCACTCCAACTTTTAGCGACAATTCATCTTCTCGGCGGTGGCTCGTAGTGCTAAAATTTCGCATAAGCGTCGGTTTTATTTGGACTTTCGCCAAAAATGGTGTAACTTCGCTCTCTCGAAACGAGGTTTCGAGCAAAGCAGAGCCCAAATGATGAAACTTTTAGCCAAACATATCCTCGTCGCGATATTTGCATCGCTGGCAACGAGCGTCACCGCCCAGCATATAGCCATCGGCGAACGCATCGTGCAAATCAAGGAGATTAAAGAGTATCGCAAACAGCACAAACCTATGCACCAATATCAATATATAGGTTTTGTCCACACAACGAGTATTCCGAGTGCCATCACATCAGAAGATTTGTTGGCTATGGCCGACTCGGCAGATGTTATGGATGTGATTTTTCTCTCGAAAGAGAGCCTCAATCAGACTGCCGATTGGTTTAGAAGAGCCTCCAACAGCCGCTCGGCAACATTTGCAGAGATGAAGCACATCTTTGCACGTTACGGCATCGAATATGTACCATACGGAGTCATCACCGATTCGCGGCGGAGGGTTGTCTGGGCAGGAAATCCCGAACTGCTGACAAGCACAAAAATCAAGAAAATAGTAGAAAATCATAAATCACTATGTCGTTCACAAAGATAGAGCATTACGAGAACGAGTATCGTGACCAGCATCACGACTCGGCACTTAACGTAACAGAGGGCGTTTCGGAACAGCCTATGGTAAATCCATACTTTGTCCGCAAACGCAAACGCCAACTCACTACGGATGAATATGTTGATGGTATATTGGCGGGCAACATCACGATTTTGTCGCAGGCAATAACGCTTATCGAGAGCAACAACCCCGACAACTATGCACAGGCACAAGAGATTATCGAACGATGTCTGCCTTATGCCGGCAAGTCGGTACGCATCGGTATCACAGGTGTTCCGGGTGCAGGAAAATCGACCTTTATCGAGGCGGTGGGTAATATGATTACATCGATGCATCATCGCCTTGCGGTATTGGCAATCGACCCAAGTTCGGAGCGTAGCGGCGGCTCTATTTTGGGCGACAAAACCCGAATGGAGAGCATCTGCCACAACCCTGACGTATTTATCCGCCCTTCGCCATCGGCAGGTTCGCTCGGTGGTGTAGCACGAAAAACACGCGAAACGGTAGTTCTCTGTGAGGCAGCAGGTTACGACGTGATATTCATCGAAACGGTAGGTGTCGGTCAATCCGAAACAGCCGTACACTCGATGGTTGATATGTTTATGTTGTTGCAGATTTCGGGTGCGGGCGACGAGTTGCAGGGCATCAAGCGCGGCATTATGGAGATGGCCGATATTATGGTCATTACCAAAGCCGATGGCGAAAACGTAAACAAAGCCAATCTGGCCCGCGTGCAGTTCCAAAATGCACTGCATCTGTTCCCTATGCCCGAGTCGGGGTGGAAGGCAAAAGTATATGCCTGCTCATCTGTTGCAAAAACAGGTTTGGAGGAGGTTTGGAGCGGTGTCGAGGAGTATCTCGAACACATTAAGCGTAACGGATATTTCGAGCATCATCGCAACGAGCAGAACAAATATTGGATGTACGAGAGTATCAACGAGACGCTCAAAAGCAACTTCTATCTTAACCCCGAAATCGAGAGCCGTATTGCCGAAATCGAGCAGCGTGTTCTCAGTGCAAAGTTAAGTTCGTTTATCGCCGCAAAAGAGTTGCTGGATATCTATTTTGGGAGGTAGGGTGATGAAAAAAGTCGTTGTATTTACGGGAGCAGGAATCAGTGCCGACAGCGGCATCTCCACCTACCGAAGTCAAGACGGTTTGTGGGAGCGATACCGCATTGAAGATGTCTGCACTCCCGAAGCGTTGGCACGTAATCGTGCAACCGTCATCGACTTCTATAATCAGCGTCGCAGACAGTTGGCCGACGTAAGCCCGAATGCAGCACATTCAGCACTCGTAGAGTTAGAGCAACATTTTGACGTTGAGATAATTACTCAAAATATCGACAATCTGCACGAAGTGGCAGGCTCAACCAAAATTACCCACCTGCACGGCGAATTGACAAAGTTGCGTGGCGAGAGCGGCGACGACTATATAGTGGATATCGGAGTGCGTGACCAACTCCTCGACGAGAAGGCACCCGACGGGTCGCTGATGCGTCCTTACATCGTCTTTTTTGGCGAGTCGGTACCGATGTTCGAGCGGGCGGTCGAGATTGTTCGTCAAGCCGACATTTTAGTTGTCGTAGGCACCTCGTTGGCGGTCTATCCCGCAGGGTCGCTGGTAGGATATGTTCGCGACAGCAGCGTTCCGATTTACGTTGTGGACCCTGCCGATGTGAAGATTTCGTTCCTTCGCAACCCCGTAACACATATCAAGGAGCGAGCTGCCGAAGGTGTGCCGAAGTTGGTCGCACAATTAAAGGAGTTCCTTTAACGACAAATACAAAGTAAAAGCTACAACAATCGCCGAGCAGATTTCTCCGCTCGGCGATTTCAATAACAATTGGTTGACAACTACTTTTTGTTCTTTGCTTTTGTCTTTGGTGCTTTCTTCACCTCTTTTTTCACTCCACTTTTCGCCTCTTTCTTTGCAATTTTCTTTGCAAGTACAGTGTGCAACTTCGTATACGCCTTTATCTTGTTCATCAAGCCTGAATTAGGTTTAGCTTGAGAGTTATTCCACGCCTGCAAAGCAAGAATCTTCTCTTTCACAACTTTTGACTCTTGTGAAGTTTTCATATTCTTCAAATTGAACTCCACCTCATCTTTAAAGTTTTTAACAGATTTCTTTACCTCACGAGGAAGCATCTTTGCAATCTCACCATTCTTGAATTTATTCATCAGAGTAACATCAAGAATTGGATTAGCGAACGTCTCTGATGCCGCAATATCACTATTCCAATTACGGAGGTTGATAACCTTATATAATCCACCTGCCATAACAATAATACCATTACCACCCAACTCGTGTGCCTTCTTAACAGCCTTCTCAAAGAACTTCTTGTTTGTTTGGCTTTTCACACTCATAAGGATAGGTATAGTAAAAGGTTTGTACGTATTTAACGATATAACCTCGTAATCCCCCTGCACGTCTTTCTCCGACAAGAATATACGAACCTTACTCTTGATTTCCAACTCTTCTCCACTATCCATTCTCAATTGATAGTTGCTTTGAAGCACTTTCGTATTATAAATGGTATGAGTACAAGAGGTTGCAAAAATGATAGAACACAGTGCCAACAATAATAACTTTTTCATAATCTTGTTTTTTTATGATTAAACTTTATTCCTAAATGTCCGCCAAAAAGTCTGGGTTATAGACAGAGAACAAAAAAGAGTGCGGACTAGATTCGTCTTATTGGATTCTGCGGTCTTCCACAACCTTGTCCCCAAATAACAGAATAAAGCCCACACCGAATACACAGCGTGAGCGTCAAACTTTATTCCATGGGGACTATCAAAAAGTGGAAGTTTCAGAATCCCAAAATAAGTATCAACGCTTTTGTCTCTATATGTCTTTATTGTCTACTATTTCATCATAGGCAACTTCTATTTACTCGTTAAACTATACTACAAAGTTAAAAAACTATTTCGATTTAGGCAAGAAAGCAGGATAATAAAAAGAAGTTATTAAGGCTATTCGGATTTGTATTTGAAATTTCAATAAATTCTCGTTATCTTTGCCTTACAAAAAAAAATTGCAGAAATTATTTTTATTGCAAAACCAAATAAACTATGAAATACGCACTTATTTCGACCGAGAAGGGTGATATGAAGGTCGAACTCTATGAGAAAGAGACACCCATCACCGTCGCAAACTTCGTAAAACTTGCCGAGTCGCGTTTCTACGACGGTCTGACATTTCACCGTGTAATTCCCGAATTTGTAATTCAGGGCGGTTGTCCTATCGGCAACGGTGCCGGAGGTCCGGGTTGGACTATTCCGTGCGAGACATCTGCCGAGCGTCAATATCACGACCGAGGCGTTCTCTCGATGGCTCATCGTGGCAAGGACACGGGTGGTTCTCAATTCTTTATCTGCCATAATCGTCGCAACACACAGCACTTGGACGGCGTACACACCTGCTTTGGTAAAGTCATTGAAGGCGAAGATGTTATCGATGATATTCGTCCCGGCGATTTGATTTTGTCGGTAACGATTATCAACGAATAGAAAAAAATCGCCACCTTAACGGTAGCGATAGAGTTGATCACGGAGGCGGGGCTCAAACCCTGCCTCTTTTATTGCCCGCTGTATGCCCTCGGCATCGAAGCTATTGTTTGCACCCGCCGAACGCACGACATTCTCCTCAATCATTATCGAGCCCATATCGTTTGCACCACTATGCAGGGCGACTTGTGCGGTCTGTTTACCTACAGTCAGCCACGACGCCTGAATATTGCGTATATTGTTCAAAACCAATCGACTGATAGCAATAATTCGGATATACTCCAATGGCGATAATCGAGTCCAAAAACCGCGTTGTTCGAGTTGTGTGCCATCGCTGCGGAATATCCACGGAATAAAGGCTATAAAGCCATAGTTACCCTTCGGTACGGCAGCCTGCAAATCGCGTATTCGCAGCAGATGTTCGATACGCTCCTCGATGGTTTCGACGTGTCCGTACATCATCGTTGCCGAGGTTGGAAGATTCATCTCGTGGGCCTCGTGCATAACCTGACACCACTGCTCTACGCTCGGCTTTGCGGGCGAGATATAGCGACGCACCCTATCCACAAGTATCTCGGCACCGGCACCCGGCAGCGAGTCCAAACCCACAGCCACCAACCGTTCGAGAGTCTGTCGCGTAGTAAGGCCGCTAATTCGTGCAATATGTGCCACCTCGGGGGCTCCGAGTGCGTGCAGTCGCACCTGCGGATAGCGACTCTTCAACTCCCGAAACAACTCCTCATAGAATGTTATGCCCAATTTTGGATGCATACCGCCCTGCAACAGCAGTTGGTCGCCACCCAACTCCAACATTCGCTCAATCTTTTGGCAATACTCCTCGATGGTCGTTATGTAGTGCCGCTCTGTTTGGTGTGGTTTGCAGTGGAAATTACAGAACAGACAACCCGATTGGC
>JAZRCC010000090.1:0-2468 GCA_045635405.1 Alistipes sp. | reverse complement strand
ATGCTCTACGATGCTAAACTATCGCAGGATTTCGCTGCCGAGTTGCAGAAGAAGGGAATCTTCGTTACGGGCTTCTACTATCCGGTTGTGCCGAAGGGTTTGGCGCGTATCCGTGTGCAGGTGTCGGCAGCACACACTCGTGAGCAGTTGGAGCGTTGCGTGGCAGCCTTTGTTGAGGTCGGACGCGAGTTGGGTGTGTTGAAATAGGAGTGTATCATCGTTGAAACGTAGAGAGATATGACAAAGATTGTTTTTGATGATATCGACCGAAAGATTTTGAAATTTTTGGTCAAGAATGCCCGAATGCCCTATTTGGAGATTGCCCGTGAGTGCAATATTTCGGGTGCTGCAATCCACCAGCGTATCAAGAAGTTGGAGGATTCGGGTGTGATTTTGGGTAGCCGAATGACCGTCAATCCCAAGATGTTGGGCTTCGATGTGTGTGCTTTTATCAGCATCCGCATTCAGGACCCGACGATGAGTGTGGCGGTTGCCGAGAAGATGAAGAGTATTCCCGAAGTTGTTGAGTTCCATTTTATTACGGGAACATACAATGCGATGTTGAAACTCTATTGTGTCGATAACGACCACCTGATGCGAACGATTTTCAACGGCATTTTGCGTATTCCGGGAATCTCGACTACGCAGACCTACATCTCGCTCAACGAGGCATTCCAACGTGAGCCACATATCGACTACCTCGACAAATATAGCCGCACACGATGATTAGACTTACCAAGGAGTTTACCTTCGAGGCTGCACACGTCTTGTGGGGCTACGATGGCAAGTGCCGCGAGTTGCACGGCCACTCCTACCGACTGTTTGTTACGATTGCGGGCGAGCCTGTGGAGGATGAGTCGTCGCCCAAGTTGGGTATGGTGATGGACTTTGGCGAGTTGAAGGCTATCGTTGCCCGCGAGGTTGTCGAGCGGTTGGACCACTCGCTGATTTTGCGACGCAGCGACGAGGCAGAGCGACTGATAGGCTCGTTGGAGGGCATTGCCGAGCGAATTGTTGTGGTCGATTATCAGCCGACGTGCGAGAATATGCTCTACGACTTTGCCCACCGCATCGGTGCGGCTCTGCCACAGGGTGTGCGACTGCACTCGTTGCGACTGCACGAGACTGCCACATCGTATGCCGAGTGGTTTGCAGCCGATAACGAATAGACGAAAAACAGAGAACGAACGAATAACCTCATAGCAATGAAGCGACTCTTTTTGGTTGATGCCTACGCACTGATTTACAAGTACTACTACGCATTTATGGGGCGACCTATGCGTAATCGCAATGGGTTGAACACCTCCATCATATATGGATTTACCGCCTTTCTGCGTGATATTCAGCGTCGCGAGAAGCCCGACCTGCTTGGTGTGGCATTCGACCCTGCGGGGGGCTCGTTTCGTCGCACGCTCTCGCCCGAGTATAAGGCAAATCGCCCACCTACGCCCGAGGATATCAAACTCTCGGTGCCATACGTCAAGCGTATTGTCGAGGCGATGTGCATCCCGATTCTCGAAGTTCCGGGTTTCGAGGCGGACGACGTCATCGGTACCCTTGCGATGAAGGGCATTGCGGCGGGCTACGAGGTCTATATGGTTACGCCCGACAAGGATTATGGTCAGTTGGTGCGTGAGAATTGCAAGATTTATAAGCAGAAGAACGACCGCATCGAGATTGTCGATTGCGAGGCTATCCGCGAGAAGTATGGTATCGACCGCCCCGAACTCATAAGCGACATTTTGGCACTGTGGGGCGATGCGTCGGACAATATCATCGGTGTTCCGGGCATAGGCGAGAAGGGTGCTGCGAAGTTGGTTGCCGAGTGGGGCGACGTGGAGCAGATTATCGCCAATGCCGACCGTATTAAGGGCCGTCAGGGCGAGAATATCCGTGCGGCAGTCGATGTGCTGCGTTTGGCAAAGTCGCTTACGGCCATACGTTTGGATGTGCCTATCGAGTTCGATGCTGCGGCACTTACGGTCTGCTGCCCACGTTTTGACGATTTGCGGGCACTCTTTGCCGAACTGAATTTCAACACCTTCCTCACCGATTTGCGAAACGTGATGCCTGCCGAGGAGCCTACGCCAAAACAGGCTCCGCAGGTGCAGTTGGCAAATATGGCACGCCAAAAGGCGGGTGAGCGACAGCGTATGATAGAGCAACAACAGGGCTCGCTCTTCGATGGCTTTGGTGAGGCACCAAGCGTTGCACAACCAAGCACTGCCGAGCAGAGTGAGGTGCAGGAGGTTGAGGTTGAGGAGTCGGTTGCAACTGCCGAGGCGGAGATGCTCGTTGCGGAGGAGCCGATGAAGAGCCTTGCGAGTGTCGAGCACTGCTACCGCATAGTGCGTTCGGCAGAGGCTCTGCAAGAGATGGTCGCCACGATTTCGCAATGCAAGGAGTTTGCCTTCGATATCGAGACTACGGGCTTCAATATCTTTGCCGACCGCATCGTGGGCATAGCC
>JAZRCC010000089.1:0-2621 GCA_045635405.1 Alistipes sp. | reverse complement strand
CATTGCGGTCTATCTGCCACGTAACCACATTGGCATCATCCACCAACTGTCGTCGCAACGCATCGGCGTGCATAGCCAACTCCGCCAATGGAGCCTCCGTATATAGTCGCAACGCCTCGTCGAACGTGAGCGATTCGAGTGCCAACGATTTAGCGTATATATCTTCCCTATTTAGAGCCATTACTTTCTACGTTTTTTATCTCGACCTGACTGTACAGGCACGACATACTCATCCTCGAAATTTTCGCCCTCGACCTCAACAAGCGAGAAGGTC
Source organism: Alistipes sp. (assembly GCA_045635405.1). Taxonomy (GTDB): domain Bacteria; phylum Bacteroidota; class Bacteroidia; order Bacteroidales; family Rikenellaceae; genus Alistipes. The sequence continues at coordinate 2,347 of JAZRCC010000089.1, read as the reverse complement.
AGCAGACGTCGTCGAAGGTCGATGCTTCGCACCCGCACAACGACATCGTCGCCCAACGTAATGACGTGTCCCATACGTTCGCCATAGATTTCGTAGCGTTCGCTATCGAAACGATAGAAGTCGTTACGCACATCCGACAGCGGCACCATACCCTCGATAATAGAGTCGTTCAACTCGACAAATATGCCCCAATCGGACATACCCGACACGTGACCCTCGAACTCCTTGCCAATCTTGTCGGCCATAAACTCCACCATCTTATACTTGATGGATGCACGTTCCGCCTCGGCAGCAACAACCTCACGCTCGGAGGCATATTCGCACTGCTCCTCGTACAAGTGTTTATCAACCGAACGTCCGCCGTCGAGATAGTGTTGCAGGATGCGATGTACCATCACATCGGGATAGCGACGTATTGGCGACGTAAAGTGTGTATAGTATGGGAATGCCAAGCCGTAGTGTCCGACATTTTCGGTAGAATATGCAGCCTTTGCCATTGCTCGCATCGCAAGCATCGTCACCACATTATTCTCTGGTCGAGTTCGCACATCGGCAAGCAGCGTATTGAGCTCGTGAGCAACCGCCTTGCCCTTCGTCGATTTGAAGTGGTGACCAAAGCGGCGTATAAACGTACGGAAACGCTCCAACTTATCGACATTAGGCTCATCGTGCACACGATAGACCATTGTTCGTGGTCGTCCGTTGTGTTTTGCACAATAGGTGGCCACCCGACGATTTGCCAACAACATAAACTCCTCGATAAGTTGGTTGGACTCACGCATCACCTTATAATAGACACCCGTAGGGCGACCCTCTTCATCAAGGTGGAACTTCGCCTCGGGACGATCAAATGCGATGGCTCCGTGCTCCATTCTCGCCTTACGCATAGCCTGTGCCAAGCGGTTGAGTGTGAGCACCGCCTCTGCCATCTCGTGAGGTTTGCCCTCTATAATCTCTTGCGCCTCCTCGTATGTAAAACGGCGGTCGGAGCATATCACCGTACGACCAAACCACTCGCTCTCGATAGTCAAATCGTCGCAAATGGTAAATATCGCCGAGAAGCACAACTTCTCCTCGTTTGGACGCAACGAACACAACTCGTTGGACAATCGTTCGGGCAACATCGGAATCGTCCTATCGACAAGATAGACCGACGTTCCTCGCTCGTACGCCTCCTTATCGAGCAGTGAGCCGGGCGTAACGTAGTGCGACACATCAGCGATATGCACACCCACCTCCCAACGCTTGTCATCGACACGACGCAGCGACAGAGCATCGTCAAAATCTTTCGCATCGGCAGGGTCTATCGTGAAGGTCAGCACATCACGCATATCGCGACGCTGGGCATAATCACTCTCGGTAATTTGTCCGTCGAACTTGGCAGCCTCCGCCTCGACCTCCTTCGAGAACGATGTCGGCAAATCGAACTCCACCATAATTGCGTGAATCTCCGCCTCGTTTTCGCCACACTTGCCGAGGTTGTTTATCAACTCGCCATTTGGCATTCGGCCCTTGCTCGTCCAATCTGCAATGCGGAAAACAACCCTGTCGTCCACTGCCATGTTACCCTCCGACGAGAGCGGAATATAGACCGCATCGGGCAGCTGTCGCGAATCGGGCTCGACGATGGCTGCAACATTCGTTACAGAACGCACCGTAGCAACATAGCGACGATTGCTACGCTCTACAACCGAACGTATTTCGCCTTCGAGTGTTCCATTACGGCGATGACGCACGATAACAATCTCTACCCTATCGCCAGCCAAAGCACAGTGTTGATTTGCCTGCGGAATAAAGACATCCTGCTCGAAATCGGCAACCTGCACAAACATAGCACCCGATGGCATAACCGACACCGTACCCTGATAGTGAGGCAGATGACGACGTGCCAAACGGTAGCTATTCACTTTGGTACCCGTAGGCTCGATATAGCCGGCTTCGACCAAATCGTCCAAAATCGAACGAGTCATATTTTTACCCTCACGGTCGCTCCGCCCCGAAGCACTTATCAGGTAGCGGAATTGTAGCTCTCGTTCAGGCATTTCACGGAACAGCTGCATAATAAATGCCGCACGCTCCTCTATACTTTTTCTCTTCTTTTTTGCCATAATCTAAAAATTTTGTGATTACGGTTGCGACCTAACGCATCAATCGCAAAGCCAAGTGCGACATCACATCGATACCCACTCCAATAGCCGCCTCGTCGGGCATAAAGTGCGGTGTATGGCTCACTCCTGCCGATTGACCTACACCCAAGCGGTAGAATATCGATGGATACTCTCTGCAATAGTAGCCAAAATCCTCCGCCATCGGGCCACGCTCCAACTCGGCAACCTCAACATCGACA
>JAZRCC010000088.1:0-3053 GCA_045635405.1 Alistipes sp. | reverse complement strand
TCTTCGAGTCGCGCGACAACTTTTGTGGCGGTGGGGATACGAGTATGCAGTACGATTGGTCGGAGCAGCGACCCACACGGCCACGCAGCTGGTGGAGTTGAGCCAATCCGAAACGCTCTGCCGACTCGATGATGATGGCGGTAGCCTTCGGCACATCGACACCTACCTCTATAACGGAGGTTGCCACCAAAATATTGGCTCTACCCTCCTTAAATTCATTCATTGCCGCCTCCTTATCCTCGGGTTTCATACGTCCGTGGCACACCGCTACACGATATTGTGGCAGCGGAAAGTCACGCACGATATCCTCGAAACCCTGTTGCAGGTTCTTGTAGTCCATCGTCTCGGACTCCTCGATAAGCGGATAGACGACATATATCTGGAAGCCGTCACGAATCTGTCGTCGCATAAAGCCAATGATTCTCATTCGCGACGCCTCGGTCAGTTGCAAAGTCTTAATCGGGCGACGTCCCGGTGGCAACTCGTTGATTATCGAGTAGTCCAAATCGCCATATACGGTCATCGCCAACGTCCTCGGAATAGGGGTTGCCGTCATCACGAGGATATGGGGTGTCTGGTTGTTCTTTGTCCAAAGTTTTGCACGCTGCTCCACGCCGAAGCGGTGCTGCTCGTCGATAACCACGAAGCCGAGATTTTCGAACGCCACACGCTCCTCGATAAGGGCGTGAGTGCCGACGAGGATGTGAATTTTACCCTCGCTGACCTCTTTGAGAATCTCGCGACGTTCGGCCGCACGGGTCGAGCCCGTGAGCAGGGCAACCTTTATGGGGATGCCGTCGAGCAGTTTCGAAAACGATGCGAAGTGCTGCTGTGCGAGGATTTCGGTCGGAGCCATCAAGCAGGTCTGATAGCCATTGTCGCACGCCAACAACATCGAGAGGAGTGCTACGATGGTCTTTCCGCTGCCGACATCGCCCTGCAAGAGGCGGGTCATCTGACGGCCCGAAACGGTGTCGTTGCGAATCTCGCGAATAGCCTTCTTTTGAGCCTCCGTAAGTTTGAATGGCAACTTCGTGTTGAAGAAGGTGTTGAAGAGCGTACCCACACGGTGGAATACAAAACCTCGTGACTGCTGACGTGCGGTGCGTTTGGCCTGAATATTGAGCTGAATACCGAACAGCTCGTCGAATTTGAGTCGGTATTGTGCCTGTCGCAACAGTTCGGGGCTCTGTGGGAAGTGGATGTTATAGAGTGCCTCTTCGAGTGTAAGCAGTCCGTGGCGTAGTCGCAGATACTCGGGCATATAGTCCTCGACCTGCCCCTTTGCAATCGCCCAAATGTTGGCGATTATGGAGCGGAACGCCCTCGAATTGATAGAGACCGACAACCGCTCGGTGGTCGAATATACGCCCTGAAAGTCGCTGTTGCGTTTCTGCTCGAAGCCCTCTGCCGGCTCGATTTCGGGATGGACCATCGAGACCTGTCCACGGAAGAGCGATGCACGACCGAATACTATGTATTCTCGACCCACCTCAAAGCGGTTTTCAATCCACTTTATGCCCTGAAACCAAATCAACTCCGCCTCGCGCAAGCCATCGGTTACGACCACCGTGAAGCGACGTGTGCGACCCTCGCCCGAAAAACTCTTGCCCACGACCTTCACACGCAGCTGGTGGTAGTTAGCCACGTTGCGTTCGTTGATGGAGTTAATCTTTACGATTTGCGAGCGGTCGATATAGCGGAACGGGAAGCAGTAGAGCATATCCCTCACCGTCTTTACGCCAAGCTCCTTGTCGAGCAGTTTTGCACGGGTTTCACCGACTCCGCCGATGAATTTTATGTCGTTGTTCAGTACCGATTGTCCCATAAAAATCTTACCACTTGCGGAGCAAAATCTCCACACGATAATGCAAATTTAGAAAATAATTGTGAACAATCTCAATTTATTCTTAAATTTGTGCTGCAAAAGTTGAATTTGTTACAGAATTGACCCTATGAATATCGAGAAATTTACCCGTCGCAAGAGTTACGAAGTGCGTATCGGAGCGACCACCATTGGCGGCAACCATCCGATTGCCGTGCAGTCGATGACCAACACCGCCACTGCCGATGTCGAATCGAGTGTGGCACAGGTCTGTCGCATAGCCGACAGCGGAGCTCCGATAGTGCGATTGACAGCACAGGGCGAACGCGAGGGTAGGGCGTTGGCTGATGTGGTTGCAGCGGTGCGTGGCAAGGGCTATCCGACTGCGATAGTCGCTGACGTTCACTTCGTTTCGGCGGTGGCTGCGATTGCTGCCGAGGCGTGCGACAAGGTGCGTATCAACCCCGGAAACTACCGCAACGATGCAGGTCAGTTCGAGGCTCTGGTCGAGTTGTGTCGCAAGCGTGGTGTAGCACTGCGTATCGGTGTCAATCACGGCTCGTTGGCTCGCCACATCTTCGACAAGTATGGCGATACTCCCGAGGGTATGGTCGCCTCGGCAATGGAGTTTTTGGAGGAGTGCCGCCGTCTCGATTTCAATCAGGTTGTCGTATCGATGAAATCGAGCAACACCCGCGTTATGCTCTACGCCTACCGACAGTTGGTCGAGGCTATGGCTGCCCGCGATATGCACTACCCGATACATTTGGGTGTTACCGAGGCGGGCAACGAGATTGAGGGTCGCATCAAAAGTGCTGTGGGTATCGGTGCCCTGCTTGCCGACGGCATTGGCGATACGCTGCGTGTGTCGCTCACGGAACGCCCTGAAAATGAGGTGCCTGTCGGACAGTTGCTTGTCGAACATTTCGCCTCTCGCGAGGGTGAATTTAGCGTGAAAAATCCGCACCGCTACTCCCCTCTGCAATATGCACCACGACACCCGCAACATACGCCGATAGTCCACGACGAGGTGGATGACCGCTACCGCATTTGTGAGGCTCATAGTGGCAATCCGACCGCCGAGTGGCGTGCCGCAATAGTCGATGCCGCCGAGGATGAACTGATAGTGATACGCCGTCGCTACGACTACGCCTCCATAGAGGATGTCGCCGTGCGTGCCGCTGCCGATATGGGGGCCCTGCTGCTCGATGGCTTGGCTGACGGTGTG
>JAZRCC010000087.1:0-7154 GCA_045635405.1 Alistipes sp. | reverse complement strand
GCAGCGTATCGACAAAGAGCGACTCTCGCTCGATACGGGCGTTAAGTTCTTTGATGTTAATTACTTCACTCATAATTTTGTCTATATTTTGTTTATTCGCTATTGCATATCAAATCTGCCACCCCTTCAACGAAAAAATGTGCGGTTTTATTACCTATCGAACAACTTTTTTGCTCGTCGAGGGCTATTTTGCTGTCAGCTCGGCAAAGCAGTGGCGACAGATTGGCTCGTAGGTATCCTTCTCGCCCAACATCACCAGACCCTCATCCTTGGTCAAGCGGTGCGAATGGTGTGCCAAATTGCCGCAACGCACACAGATGGCGTGCACCTTATCGACATACTCGGCAGTGGCCATCAACGCCGGCATAGGGCCAAACGGCTTGCCGAGGTAGTCCATATCCAAACCTGCAACGATAACTCGAACTCCGTTGTCGGCAAGTTGGCGACATACATCGACAATGCCCGCATCGAAGAACTGTGCCTCGTCGATACCCACAACATCAACATCCGCCGACAACAACAGAATATTCTGCGACGACTCGACAGGTGTCGAACGTATGGTGGTCGCATTGTGCGATACCACCTCGTCCTCGGAGTATCGAACATCGATACACGGCTTGAAAATCTCGACACGCTGGTGTGCAAACTCGGCACGACGCAATCGTCGAATCAACTCCTCGGTCTTGCCCGAAAACATCGAGCCACAAACTACCTCAATCCAGCCTTTACGGCTTACGTTCTCTAAAAACATATTTTTATTCCTTTTTGTATTGCTTCTATTTAAGTTGGTGCGTCATTTGGCAAGCCGTAAGGCTGGACGCCACGTTTTTTACATTCCCCCTAAATCCCCCTTTGAGAAAGGAGGACTTGGTCGCAAGCTCCGTTTAACGGCTTACGTTTTCTAAAAACATAGTGTGTTACTTTATCTTGTTACTTATTTTGTTCTTTGTTGTTTGCCTCACCAAGCCGTAAGGCTGCACGCCACGCTTTTTGTTTTGCTGCTTTGCAGCCACGGCTTCGCCGAAAGGGTTGTTAAGGGTGGTTAAAGGTTGTTAATGGAGTTCTCCGCCGCCAACCTTATCTGACCTTAATCGACCTTACTTGACCTTAAACTCGGCGGCTTTGGTCGCTTGTCGCAGCCGTGGTTGCACACCCTAACCTCCCTAAATTCCTTAAACTCCTTAATCTCTCTTTGCGGCGCTTTGCTTGCTCGTCCTAATAGTCCTATTGCTCCGCCTTCCCCCACAACCGATACGGAAACTGTGCCAGCATAGAGTTGTGGTAAAACTTCGAGCCGGTGACCTCCTTCCATATCCACTTTGGCAGTGGTGGTTGCTCGTCGCAGCGTTGCAGTTCGACCTCGGCAACGATAAGTCCTGCATTGTCGCCATCGAAGACATCGACCTCGAAGGTATAGCCCTCATAAGGGACGTAGTAGCGGTGCTTCTCGACACGCAGCTTGCACCTTCGCAACAGCAGTCGCCCCACCGAGAGAGGCACTTGGCGTTCCCACTCAAAGCGGCTCAAACCTCGGTTGCGGCTCTTGCCCTTGAACGTAAGGTAGGCTCTGTCGCCGGCGATGCGTATGCGGGAGGTTGTGCGACGATGGCAGATATAGCCCTGTGCCATCTCCACGCACCGCACAGCCTCCTTGCGAAACTCGTCCGACGAGACCAGAAACTTACGCTCAATCTCCTGCATCATACCCTTATCGCGAGGCTACGCTGTGGCTGTCGTCGGCAATTACGCCCTTCGAGTCCAAAGCCCAGATACCCTTAACACGCAAAACCTGCTCGATAACGTCACGGACAGCACCTGCACCGCCGTTGTATTCGGAGATGAACATCGACGCCTCCTGCACCTCTGCACAAGCATCGGCAGGGCAACACGGAATACCCACCTCACGCATACACTCCAAGTCGGGGATATCGTCGCCCATATAGATGGCGTTTTCGAGATTTACTCCGCAACGCTCGGCAAAGTCGTGCAGTGCTGCGACCTTATCCATACAGCCGAGGTAGCTCTCCTTAACACCCAATCGACGCATACGCGAGGCGAGATTTTCACCAAAACCGCCCGAGATGATGCAGAGGTTGCAACCCTGCTTGACAGCGTAGGCTATGGCATAGCCATCCTTGGCGTAGTAGCTTCGCAAAAAGTCGCCATCGGGTGTCGGGGTGATGCGTCCGTCGGTCATCACGCCATCGACATCGAAGATAAACGCCTCGACATCGGCAAGCACCTCCTTAAAGTTCTTGTTCTGTTTCATATCTTGTCCTATCAAATTTTTCAAATGCTGCTCCGCAAAGCCTCCTTTACGCACTCTGCCGAGCCTCTACACGCCCCACTCGTCCATAATATCGGCAGCCAGCAGTCGGTATATCTCCCTCACGCTCGGCATCGACTCCAACTGTTGCAGGTGTCGCTCGATGGTGGCTCTGTCGCCACGACGTGCAGGGCCTGTCTGCGAGGCTGCGGGGGTTCGCTGCTCCAAACATTTGCGGGCGGTCTCCTCGATTACGGGTGCGATGCACTCAAAGCCCAAACCCGCCTCTTCGACTGTTCGGAGGGCGTAGGTGTACATACGGTTGGCGTAGTTCGACGCAAAGACCCCTGCAAGATGAACCCTGCGACGCAACTCCGAGTCCGCCTCACGCACGAAGGTCGAGATGCTCGTGGCAAGGCTACGCAACTGCTCCAAAGTCTGATGGTCGTCCGCCTCGATAAACAGCGGCACACGGCTCATATCGACCCTATGCCCCATCGAGAAGGTCTGGAACGGATAGAACACGCCACGACGCACCCCATCGGGTAGCACCTGCATCGGCACACAGCCTGCCGTATGGGCGACGATGCTAGCGGCTGGTAGGCGTAACTTTGCTGCCACCTCGCCTACGCTGCGGTCGCTGACGGCGATGATGTAGATATCGGCATCACGCATCGCCGCAAAGTCGGTCGATGATTGGCAGTGTGCCATTCGGGCGAGTTCGGCAACTCGCACGGCGTTGCGACCACACACCTCGACCAGCTCGATGGGCTGACATTCGGCAAAGGTGAGTGCCAAATGTTCGGCAACATTTCCGCTGCCGATGACCGTAACACGTATCTTCTCGTTCATCATTTTCTACGCCTCTATAATCGAAAAAACTCCCCACACTCCGCAAAGCGGAGTTAAGAGAGTACAAACTTACAAAGAATTTACAAAAATCGCAACTCTGCGGCGATGTAAAACTTACCGATTGTCGTAAAGCACCAATCCTCGCGACCACCCTCGCAGAGCGATAGCCGTCGGCAAATCTCTCCGTTCGACATCTGGAATTGGCGGCGGTAGATGTTGATGCGGCGACCTTTGAGTTGTCGGCGGAGTTGTCGCACCGAAAATTCGCACATCCGTATAATCTCGGCACAGCGACCTACGCTCGGCGGTAGAGGCTCGTTCGACAATGCCACGCCATCGTTCGACCAGACATCTGCACCCTCGGTGCGGAGTTGTGCCACCAATCGGGAGTGTTGCAGTGCCGCATCGGGCAGCGTGAGGTAGCGGTAGCGTGCCAACTCATCGAAACTCTGCACGGCAGGCGAAAATTGTTGTGCGAGCCACTCCGTGCAGCTGCACTGCACAGCCTCGCAGCCCTGTACCTCGGCTGCTATACCTGACCAGCCGTTGCCGATGTAGATATTAACCTCCTTGCACTCGCCTCCGACCGATACACTCTCGACAAAGCAGTCGCCAAAGAGTCGCTCCGCCTCGCCTACATCGAAGAGTGGCGAACACTTGATGCAGAGGTTGTCGGCGTGGTCGGCAATCGCTTGGCGAAGGGCGACGACATTGGGCGAACACTCCTCCAATCGCACAAACCTCGACCCCATCTCGTTGCGGCGGTCGGGGTCTGCCATACACCAATCGAAGTGCTCGTCGGACGTAGCGAGATACTCCTCGGCACTTTGGCACACAATCTCGACGTTGCTAATGCCCATACGGCGTAGATTTTCGCGTGTCACCTCTGCCAGCACTGCATCACGTTCGAGGGCAACCACTCGGCTGAACTTTCGTGACATAGCCACCGTATCGACACCCAAACCGCAGGTCAAATCGAGCAACGTGTCGCCCGACAATCTGCGTCGTTCGGCACACGCCTCGCTCGACGACTGTTCGTAGCCTCGCTGCGTCATCATCGCACGGGCCTCGAAGTAGGTCGGCAACTTGCGGGCAGCACGCTGCAAAACCTTCACCTGGTCGGCAATCAAACGGGCGTGTGGCAGGTGCTTATCGAGGGCGATATCGAGCGGATTGCGGCCGATATTCTGCTCGATAGCACTACGCAACGCATCGCTACGCAGCAACTCTATGTCGGAGATTGTCATCATTTGAGGCAAAGATACTAAATATCTTCCAAACTTTGCTCTTCGCGGCGTCGGAATCCTGCCAAAAAGAGGGTCACTACGGCGAGAATGGCGTAGATTGCTACGACGGTCACCCCATCGACCTGCACATCGGCATATCCGAAGCCGAGATTTGTGATAAACTCGGCAATGGTGGCGAGAAGTTCGCTTGTTGAGGTTGCCCACTCGATGATTAGTGGCTGCAACGCAGGTGGCGTAGCTGTCGAGGCAAGCACGAGCGTGAGGATTATGTTGCCTATGAATATCGCCAACGGATTGAGCAGTATCGCCCAAAACGATATTGAGCCAAAGGTCAGGGCGACCAACGGCTGCAAGGCGAGAGTGGTTATTGCCGAGATGCTCAACAGATCCACGCAGTCGTTGATTATCATATTGTTACATCGCACCGCACGGATGAGAGGCAGGGCGTAGAGCGATATCGACATAACGGCTATTGCCGAGAGTTGCAGTCCGACATCGAAGAGGAGTGCAGGCTCGGTCAAGAGCAGAGCGGTGAGCGACAACATCAGCACATTGAGCAGTGAGGTGGTGCCGGCAAGGTATTTCGAGATGAGAAATGCCGAGAACAACGTGGCTGCTCGTACGGCACTTGGGGTCATACCGCACATCCAGACGTAGAACCAAATGGCGATAAGGGTCATCGCAATTCGCAACTCGAAACCTCGCCAGAGAGTGCCGAACGGGCGAAAGAGCAGTGTTAGCAACATCAACACAAGTGCTATGTGCAGACCCGATACCGCCAGCAGATGCGATATGCCGCTCTTGTTGAATTGGAGGGCGGTCGCTACATCCACTTCGTTGCGATAACCTATGCCGATAGAGAGGGCTATGGCTCTGCCTCGTGAGGGTGGTACGATGCGGTCGAACGTGTCGGCTATGCGGTGTTGCATAGGCGGATACTCCGTCGTTACGAAATCCGATATGTTTTTGGGTGTAACCTTTATAAAGCCTGTGAAACCCAATCGCTCACGATTGCGGGAGTAGGGGGTCTCCTCGCTCGAAAAAGGGCAAATCGGGGTGCGGACGTGGAACTTGTCGTCCGCTCGCAGCACGAACTCGATAGGGGTGCGAATCTCGACCTTGAATGGTGGCAAATCTCCGCTCGTTGCATTGGCTACGTAGGTGCGGTGTCTCTGTCGCAAAGCCCCATCTTCGACGATGGTAACCTCCATATCGAGCGGCACTTGCAGTGGTATTTCGGGCGGACGTTGGAGGGCATATACCGTGGCGGCTGCGGAGGCGAACATCAGCAGTCGCAGAGGGGTGCGAACATCGGCAAAGAGGAACATCGCAACCATACTCGCAATGGCAATACCGCCCCACACGGGCGTTGCCACCGCTATGTGCGATGCGGTGAGTGTGCCTGCAATGACGGCAAGGAGCAGCGGAAGGGCTCTCAACTGACGAAGGTGGTCACGCAGGGTGTCGGTCGAAAATTCGAACGTATTTAATATGGTGAAACTCAATGCTGTTTTGGGCATAGTTGCTATTCGTGCGGTTGGCGTAACGCTCTGCGGTCGGTCGCCTATTTTCGACCGCTGCAACGAATCATCTCGGCGATGGTGTCGTTCAACGTGTCGGCTTCGAGCAGCTCCTCCAACGTGAGGTGCATACGGTAACGCCAATAGTGTTGCGAGTCGGCTGGGATGTTGATACGCTCCTCGGCTGGGTTTTCGCGTCGCAACGCAGGCTCCATAGCCATCCAATCTTGCCACGGGAGGATGGTCAGCATTGCAGGCGAGGCGAGGTGCTGTTCGATAATCTCTCGGCAAGTCGAGGCGTCGCACACCTTTGGTGCCGTACCGCTCTTGCCGAGCATCGACTCGAAGAAGCGTTGCGATAGAGCATAGTCCTCCTCCCACCACGCTCGAACGGGGTTCATATCGTGGGTTGAGGTGGTGCAGACCGCCAAGTAGCCATAATTGCGAGGGTCGCCAAACTCGACTCCGGAGGCCTTTGGCATTCGCTGAATCTCCAACGACAAAATCTGCTCTTCGGCCATCACCGCTGCGACACAGTCGGGAATCATTCCCAAATCCTCGCCACACACCAACATATCGGTCGATGCGATGAGTGTCGGGAGTTTGCGTTTCGCCTCGTCGTACCAGAAGGCGTTGTGTCGGTGGTAGAAGAAGGCGTTGTAGAGGTTGTTGTATGCCTCCTTCTGCTCGTTGCTCAACGCTGTATATACGGCGGTCTTTTGGGCTGTGATGCGGGGGTGGTAGTGTCCGCTAACAGATTCATCCTCAACGAACAACACATTGTCGGTCACGTCGAGTGGTGCGGTGTGGCTCGCCTTATCGAAACGGAAGCCGAACGAGCGGATATCCTCCTCCGATAGAGGCAGTGCGGGGTTGAAGTGTCCGAGCAGGGCATTTACGCTGCGGTGCGGAATCTCCCAGATGCGGAAGAAGCCCAAAATATGGTCGATGCGGTAGGCGTCGAAGTACTCTGCCATCTTCGCAAAGCGGGCTCGCCACCACGCATAGCCATCCTCTGCCATTCGTTGCCAATTGTAGGTCGGAAATCCCCAATCTTGACCCAACACCGAGAAGTCGTCGGGTGGAGCACCTGCCGAGACGCTCATATTGAAGAGTTCGGGGTGTACCCACGCATCGACACTCGTAGGGCTGATGCCGATAGGGATGTCGCCTTTGAGAACTACGCCTCGCGAATGGGCATAGTCACGCACCTCGCGAAGTTGTTTGAAGTCGGATCGTAGCCATGTCGTTCTGTGAGCCAAGGAGTTG